>CAZJRL010000024.1:0-16562 GCA_964548425.1 uncultured Zetaproteobacteria bacterium
CGGGTTTGTCAGGCTGCCTTGACCGGCAAGTCGCAGCTTACTACGCTTCGCGGCCCTTGCGGACATGCCGCAACAGGGACAAGAGGCATATTTTCAGCGATATGTGATGTATTGGCGCGTAGCTCAGTGGGAGAGCATCACCTTGACACGGTGGGGGTCGGCAGTTCAATCCTGCCCGCGCCAACCATTTTTGGTTGTTCATTGTTTAATATTTTCATATTTCGGTAATCCAACATCTGAAAGAGCATTCTGTAGCTTAATAGCTATTTTTTGGTGCAATGGTAAAGAGTGCTATGCTGTCCCCAGTCATATTTAATGTTTCCGGGGATGGGATGACCAATAAGAAATCATTATCAGAAAGGGATATTTGCACCAAATATATCCCCCCGGCGTTGCAACAAGCCGGATGGAATATTCAGACTCGGATTCGAGAAGATGTATCTTTTACCGATGGGCGTATTTATGTAAAAGGCAACTTGAGCACGCGAGGAAAAAGAAAGCGTGCGGATTACATTCTTTACTACAAGCCTAACATTCCCATAGCCATCATCGAAGCCAAGGACAATAAACCCGACATTAAAAAAATGAGTGCCAATCTGCACCCAAACAGAAATTATAGTTTGAAGATCAAGGTATATTATGCAGATTTAACCCCATGTGTTTTGTAAGCATCAGTTATAAAGGAAAATATCATTATCGCAGTGGCAGTACCAAGCAGGAGTTGAAAGGCGCAGCGCTGGATAAATTCCTGCTAAGGAAACTGGGTAAACATTGGGATGGAGTGTCTGTTCCTCATGTGACGGTGGATGATTTGTCTGGTGTGGCATTTGACTATTTCAGGGCACAGGCAGAAAAAAGTAAGCGTGTCGGTGAAGATGTGTTGCGTGAAAGCAATGCAGCCTTGATTGCAAACCTGCATTTGACTGAAGGTGAGTATTTGAAACGGGCGGAAATCCTGCTTTTTCACCCCGATCCTGAACGCTTTGTCACGGCGGCTTATGTGAAAATCGGTTTTTTTGAATCGGATTGAGGAATATCCTTTTCCTGAAGCCGCCCTGCGCGAAGCGTTGCTCAATGCGATTGCCCATAAAGATTGCAGCCATGGTTCACCACCGCCAATGTTGCGTTATGAACATGGTGGTTTCTGGGTAGACTTTTCGGGGGAAACGCCGGGTATGATTTTATCGGCATTACAGGATGATTCAGGCCTCTCCATTCCTGAGATAGCAAATCGGATAGGAAGGTCTGAACGTGCCGTAGAACGTGCAATAAGAAAGCTCCGTGAAACGGGGAATCTGGAGCATATTGGTCCGGCCAAAGGAGGCTATTGGCGAGTGTTGGAGAAGTGAAATGATATGCAAAATGTATTTCACCCTTTCTGTGGTGGATTTACGAATCGGCATGCCTAGGATGCGTGTCTCTTTTTATGGAGGAAGTGCATTACCATGAATATTCAATTGCCTGACGGTTCAGCACGCACCCTGAATGAGGGCGCGACCGCTTACGATCTGGCTACCGATATCGGGCCAGGTCTGGCGCGGGCGACGATTGCAGCGATGGTGAATGGTAAAGTGGTGGATACCACACATCTTTTACAAGATGGCGATGAAGTTTCCCTGATTACCGATAAATCCGATGAAGGGCTGGAGATTATCCGGCACTCGACATCCCATCTGATGGCTATGGCGGTGCAGGAATTGTTCCCGAAATCACAGGTGACGATAGGGCCGGTGATTGAAGATGGATTCTACTATGATTTCGCCTTTGAGCGTGCATTTACACCGGAGGATTTGCGGAAAATCGAAGAGAAGATGCGCGAGATTGCCAATCGCAAGCTGGATATCAGTCGTGAAGAGCGGGATCGTGATGAGGCGATTGCCCATTTCGAGGCAATCGGTGAAAGCTATAAGGCAAAGCTTATTGCCCGTATTCCTCAGGATGAAACCGTCAGCCTGTATAAGCAGGGTGAGTGGTCCGACCTCTGCCGCGGGCCGCATGTGCCGAATACCGGCGTACTGAAACATTTTAAACTGATGAAGGTGGCAGGCGCCTATTGGGAAGGCAATTCCGATAATGAGCAGTTGCAACGTATCTATGGCACTGCATGGGCATCGAAATCCGATTTGAAAGCCTACCTGCACCGCCTGGAAGAGGCTGAAAAACGGGACCACCGCAAACTGGCCAGATCACTTGAACTCTTCCATTTGCAGGAAGAAGCACCGGGCATGGTATTCTGGCATCCGAAGGGCTGGAGCATATGGCAGGTGGTGGAGAATGAAATCCGTTCCGTCATGTGTGATAATGGCTATAAAGAAATAAAAACGCCGCAGATTGTGGACCGGAAGTTATGGGAGAAATCCGGGCACTGGGACAAGTTCCATGACGAGATGTTCACAACAAATACGGAGAACAGGGACTACGCGATTAAACCGATGAATTGTCCGTGTCATATTCAGGTATTTAACCAGACGCTACATTCCTATCGTGATTTGCCGCTGAGATTAGCTGAATTCGGTTCCTGTCACCGCAATGAACCGTCCGGCACATTACATGGTCTGATGCGGCTCAGGAATTTCGTGCAGGACGATGCACATATTTTTTGTACCGAGGGACAGATCCAGGATGAGGTTTGCCACTTCATTGATTTGACCTATGAGGTTTACCACCGGTTTGGCTTTGAAGACGTGATCATTTTTCTGTCTGACCGGCCGGACAGGCGTGTGGGTACGGATGAACAGTGGGACAAGGCGGAAGCCGCCCTGCACCAGGCACTCAAGTCGAAGGGTATTGCATATGGCGAGAATCCCGGTGAAGGTGCATTCTATGGTCCAAAGATTGAGTTTTCACTGAAGGATTGTCTGGGCCGCGTGTGGCAATGCGGCACCATTCAGGTGGATTTCTCCATGCCGGGCCGACTGGGCGCGGAATATGTGGCCGAGGATTCATCCCGCCGGACGCCGGTCATGCTGCACCGGGCTATTCTGGGTTCGATGGAACGCTTTATCGGGATTCTTATTGAGCATTACGAAGGGAAATTCCCGTTCTGGCTGGCACCGGTACAGGCGGTGGTATGCAATATTACGGATGCACAGGCAGATTATGCACAGGAGGTTCGCAATTGCTTTCGACAGGCGGGTTTCAGGGTGGATACGGACTTGCGCAATGAGAAGGTCGGCTATAAAGTGCGCGCCCTTACGCTTCTCCGCGTACCCTTTATTCTGGTCGTGGGCGATCGGGAGCGGGAGGAAAAAACGGTGGCGATTCGTAATTTGAAGGGTGAGAACCTCGGTTCGATGCCGCTGAATGCATGGTTGGCCGAAATGCGGCGTATGCAGCAGGAGTATGAATAAAATTTGAATAATGGCGCAAACATAAACGCTGGCAGGGGGCTTTCATCGCTAAAAAGGAATTAACGATCAACCACGATATCGAGGCCAGCAGGGTCCGGGTGATTGGCGGTGATGGGGAACAAATTGGTGTTTTGCCGTTGATGCAGGCGATTGCGGAGGCGGAAGGAAAAGGTCTTGATCTGGTGATGATGTCACCGAATGCTGACCCGCCGGTATGTAAGGTGATGGACTATGGCAAGTTCAAGTATGAACAGAGCAAAAAGGCCAACCTTGCCAGGAAAAATCAGCATATTGTGCAGACCAAGGAAGTGAAGGTGCGTGCCAGCACGGATCAGAATGATATGGATATTAAAATGAAACGCGCGCGCAAGTTTCTGGAAGACGGAAACAAGGTAAAGCTTTCCATGCGTTTTCGCGGCAGAGAAATGGTCTATGCTTCGCGTGGCGCTGAGCAATTGAAACGGATTGCTGAAGATTTGAAGGAACTGGGTAAGGTAGAGAATATGCCCAATATGGAAGGACGGCAGATGATTATGATTATAGGGCCGCTAAAAAAATAGTTTCTTCATGGTGAAGATTGTGAACAATGACTAAAAAAACAAGAAGGTTTTGACATGCCTAAAATGAAATCAAACAGTGGCGCCGCAAAACGGTTCACCAAAACCGGACGCGGAAAGTGGAAACGTAACAATGCCTTTGCCAATCATATTTTGACCAAAAAATCACAGAAACGGAAACGTAATTTTCGTGGTACCGAGATGGTAGCGGCCGCCGACGTGCGTTCGCTGAATCGGCTGGTTCCGTACAAGTAAGGCCGGACAGGCAAGGAGATAGACAATGGCTCGTGTAAATTCCCGCGTGCAGGCGCATGCGCGTCACAAAAAGGTGATCAGAGCGGCCAAGGGTTACCGCGGCCGGCGCAAAAGTTGTTTTCGTGTTGCCACGCAGGCTGTAGATAAGGCACGGCAGTATGCCTACCGCGATCGCAAGGTTAAAAAGCGTGAATTCCGCCGATTGTGGATTGCCCGCATTAATGCTGCTGCGAGGATGAACGGTCTTTCTTATTCACGTTTCATACACGGTCTTTCCGAGGCAGGGATTGAACTGGATCGCAAGGTGTTGGCCGATATCGCCGTGCGTGATGCGGCAGGCTTTGCGAAGCTGGCAGAAACAGCTCGCACGCAGATTCAGTAAACAACAATTTTCCGGAATTTTCCGGAAGTGTCCGGGATATTGAATAATAAATTGAAGGCAGGGCTGTTTGCAGTCCTGCCTTTTTGTTTTTACTCTGTGTAACTTTGCGTACTTTGCGGTGAATAGAAAGGGGTGAAAAATCATGGGCGGGATTGATGCGCTGAAAAATCAGATGGAAGCATTGCAGGCGCAAGCGCTGGCCGCATTTTCTGCGGCCGGGAACCTGAATGATCTGGAGCGGTTGCGTGTCAGGTATCTGGGCAAGAAGGGAGCCTTGACCGAAGTACTGAAGGGTGTCGGCAAGCTGCCGCCCGCGGACCGTCCGGTTATTGGCCAGCATGTAAACCGGACCAAGTCGGCGCTGGCTGCTGCGCTGGAGCAGTGCGAAGCCGAACTGGCTGCCAAAGCCAGAGCTGCCCGCATTGAGGCTGAGCGCATCGATGTTACGCTGTCGGGTCGCAAAACTACCAACGGTGTATTGCATCCGGTACAGCAAGGGCTGGATGAGATGACCGCAATCTTCTCACAAATGGGTTTTGAAGTGGCTGAAGGCCCTGAAATCGAGGATGAGTTTCATAATTTTGATGCACTGAATATCCCCCCGGAACATCCGGCGCGCGCCATGCATGATACCTTTTTTATTAAGGATATGCAGGGCGGTGACAATCAGCCATTGCTGCTCAGGACGCACACATCGCCGGTACAGATTCGCGCCATGAAACGATTTCTGGCTGAGGGTAGCGAACTGCCACTGGATGTGGTGGCGCCCGGTCGTGTGTACCGCTGCGATTACGACGTGACCCATTCGCCGATGTTTCATCAGATTGAGGTGTTCAAAGTCGGTCATGATATATCAATGGCACATTTGAAAGGTGTGCTGAAATATTTTCTCTCCACCTACTTCGAAAAGGACGTGCCGATCCGCCTGCGGCCACATTATTTTCCCTTTACCGAACCCTCGGCTGAAGTGGATATTGCTTGTGTATTCTGCCGATCTTCAGGTTGCCGCATTTGTAAGGGAAGCGGCTGGCTGGAGGTATTGGGCAGCGGCATGATTCATCCGAATGTATTGAAGTCAGTGGGTATCGATTCGGATGAATTCTCCGGTTTTGCATTCGGTCTCGGCGTGGAGCGGCTGGTGATGCTGAAACAGGGCATCCCTGATTTGCGACTGTTCTTTGAAAACGATGTTCGATTTCTGCGCCGGATGGGAGTGACGAAATGAAAGTTCCTTTTTCCTGGCTGAAACAGCATGTGAAGCTGGAGGCAACGCCTGCGCAGGTGGCCGATGATCTGGTTCGACTGGGGCATGAAGTTGAAAGTGTTGAGCAGCCGCGTGCGGCCGTCAAAGGGGTGAAGGTCGGGCTGATTGAGTCCAAAGTTTCCCATCCCGATGCCGACAAGTTGAGTCTGTTGAAGGTGAATATCGGCGAGGATGAGGCTCTGGAAATCGTCTGTGGCGCATCCAATATGGATGCAGGTGATAAAGTGCCGATAGCCACCATCGGCACATCACTACCCAATGGTTTGACGATCAGGAAAGGGAAAATCCGTGGTGCAGTCAGTTGTGGCATGTGCTGTTCCGGGGCTGAACTGGGACTGGCCGCAGATGCGGACGGGCTGTTGATTTTGCCAACTGATGCGCCGGTCGGTACGGAAGTGGGTGAATTCCTCAATCTGGAAGAAGCAGTGTTTGATCTCTCCATTACACCGAATCGTGGCGATTGCATGAATGTGCACGGCCTTGCCCGTGATCTGGCTGCTGACGCGGGTTTGTCGCTGGCAGAAATCGAGGTAGCTGATATCGCTGTTGATCCCTCTGTGGCAACGCCTGACGTATCTGTATCTGTGGAACGGGATTGTCCTGTGTATATGACACGAAGGATTGAGGGCGTCACAGTGACCGATTCTCCTGCCTGGATGCAGGATCGCCTGATACTGGCAGGTCAGCGTCCGGTCAACGGCATCGTTGATGTGCTGAATACTATCATGCTTGATATGGGCCAGCCGATGCATGCCTTTGATGCCGATAAACCCGATGGGAATATCGTTGTTCGTTCAGCTGCCAGTGGTGAGGCATTTGCAGCGCTGGACGGCCGTGAACTGGAATTGAATGCGGGTGACCTGGTGGTTACTGATAATAGCAGTGTGATTGCACTGGCCGGTATTATGGGCTCGGAGCTATCCGGTGTGAGCGAAGCTACTGTGAACGTCCTGCTGGAGTCGGCCTTTTTCCGTCCGGCCCGGGTTAGTGAAACACGCCGTATGTACGCTATGGTATCCGAGGCGTCGATGCGCTTTGAGCGTGGTGTTGATCCGGCCATGATTGCAGTAGCCATGCAGCGGGCTACGGCCATGGTGACTGAATTGTTTGGTGGTTCAGCGGGGCGCATCACCGTTTGTGGCGATGTTAAAAACATTAATGCCGGTCGAGTGGTCAACTGTTCAATATCGCGTATTGCGTCCCGGCTGGGTATTGATATTCCCGCATCGTCGGATGATGTGCTGGAACGGATGGGCTTCGGCATTTCGAGAGAGGGCGACAGGATGAATGTGGCGGTTCCATCATTCCGCCACGATGTTTCGATTCCCGCGGATATATCCGAGGAATATGCACGGATCATCGGTTTCGATGTTATTCCGGAGCTGTTACCGCCTCTGGCGGCAAGCGTGCCGGTGAAACGGGGCTGTTCTGTTCATGATGCCGTAGCCGGTGGTTTTTTACAGGTGGTGACGTATGCGTTCGTGTCACCCGGCGAGCAGCGGCTGTTTGTCGCTGATGATGGGAAGGATGTCTTGCTGGCCAACCCGATTTCCGATGCCATGACGGTGATGCGGCGTTCACCATGGCCGGGGCTTCTGGGCGCTGCCAGGTATAATCTGAACCGTCAGCAGTCGGGTGTGGCGCTGGTAGAGCAGGGGCGGATTTATGTCAGAACGGATGCCGGGTACGCTGAAAACAATGTGATTGCATGGCTGATGACCGGCGAAGTGCAGCGGGATGAGTGGTATGGCGAATCACGGCAGGCTGATTTCTTTGATTTGAAAGGCGCAGTTGAAACGTGGCTGGCGTTGTATGGGCTGACGGGACGGTTTATTACCGATGATGCCATTCAGGGATTGCAGGCGGGGCAAAGTGCAAAAATTCTTGCAGGCCGTGCCGAAGTGGGCCGGATTGGCAGGGTTGATAGTGATATCGCGGCCGGTTTCGATATTGATGTACCGGTATTTGTCGCCGATATCAATCTCGATGTGCTGCCCGCAGGCAAGAAAGCAAAATTTACGGCGCTGCCGGAATTCCCGGGTGTTGAACGCGATCTGGTGTTCCTGTTTAATCGCAATACACCCTCCGATGCGGTTCTGAATGTTGCCAGAAGTGCAGCCGGGAAATTGTTGATCGATGCCCGTATTTTTGATCTTTATGACGGGAAAGGTGTGCCGGAAGGGACAGTGAGTCTCGGTATCCGCTTCACTCTGCAGGATATGGCGCGTACGCTGACACAGGAAGATTCTGACAAGGCTTCCGCCGCCATTACCGAAGCTTTGGGCAAACACTTCGGCGCGACTCTGCGCAGCTATTGAAATTTTTACCGCAAAGTACGCAAAGGAAACAAAAAACGGGTTAACTCCGGAGATTCACGCAATATGCGGGTTAAACTGCTTTGCTACTGCTACAGTGCGCCATATGGCGAGATACTCACCGGATTCCCGTTATATCCCGGCTTTTTGATGAATAATCCGGGATATAACAGTCTGAAACGAGCCATGAAAGGCACATGGGCTGACCGTTTGTTGCTTATACTGATACTGATCGGTATCGGGTTTGCATGGCAGTTCGTACATGGGCTGGCAGGCAGTGGAGAGGCAATAGTGACCATTTATCATGGTCAGACGCAGTTGGCGCAATATCCACTGCATACACAAAATCCGGTTCATTTTATAGCCAAAGGAGAGTTGGGCGATTCCGAAATCGTCATTGATGATAAGGGCGTGTATTTTCTTGAATCTCCCTGTCGCAATAAACTCTGCATACTTACCGGGCACAAGCATAAAATCGGTGATATGATTGCCTGTGTCCCCAACCGGATACTGGTGGCAATTAACGGCGCTGCAACGCGCTTTGATGCCATGGTAGAGTAGGGTGATGCAAGACAGGCCACAGGGAATCCTGGCACGCCCGCCACTGGAAGAATTGCAGCACAAGGCACAGTGGATGTCGTTACTGATGCTGGCGGTGAGCATGCACGTGCTGGAAGCCGGACTTCCCGGCCTTGGACCCTGGCTCAAGCCGGGGCTGGCTAATGTGATTACCCTTGTTACTCTGGTGTTGCTTGGGCCCAAAGCAGCGCTGGCGCTGGCCATAACCCGTGTGTTCGCGGGCAGCATGCTGATTGGCACCATGTTGACACCCACTTTTGTGATGAGTCTTTGTGGAGCATTGGGTGCCGCGCTTGTGATGCTGGCCGCGTGGCGCTGGCTACCCGGTGTCAGCCTCATCGGTATCAGTCTTCTGGGGGCTATCGCACACATGCTGCTACAGTTTATAGTAGTAGAGTCCTTTTTTATTCAGCAGGCAGCCATTTATTATCTGTTGCCACCCTTTCTGTTTGCGTCCTGCATTACCGGTTGGGTCAATGGCGCCATTGCCGCTTATATGACTGACAACATCATCAATAAAACCATACATAGCGAGTCACCGGACAGTCCGCAGGACGCATGGCTCATGAACCAGCCGGACTAGAATCGATGGATAAACCGGAATATATGCCGGGAGGCAGGCGATGGAGCGTATCCCTTGCAGCATCCATTGCCTGCCATGTGCTGCTGGCTGTATTGATTGCATGGCTGTACGTAGACAGGCCTCTACCAAAACACGAGTTACCAAAATCTATGGATGTGGTGTTGCTTAATCCGGAAAAGACAAAACCTGTGAAACCGCCCGAGAAGGCAGATGCTATTTCCAACCGGACTGCCCGGGGTTCCAGTGCGCATGCACATGACGAACTGACCCGGGCGGCCCGCAGTCCCCGGATCCTTCAGCAGCAACCGAAAAAACCGGTTGTGCCGCAAACGCCGCGTACGCCGCCCCCTGTGCCACAGCCCAAACCGCAACAGCGCACCCGTACGCTGGCGCGGCGCGGCCCCATGCTGGAGGCCAGCAAGCCGCCACCACCGAAACGCAGGCCAAAGCCGAAGCCCAAACCAAAACCCAAACCACGGCGGCCCATACCACTGACCAGTCTGATGCCATCCAGTATGGCACTGGCGGAATTGTCACGTGATTTCGAGCGCGAACGGCGTTTGAAGAAGAAGCTTGCCCGCGAGGCTGATATTCCCATTAACACGCGCGAGGCCAAGTATGCGCCCTATGCCCATTTGCTGGTGCGCGCACTGGAGGAGCAATGGCGTCCGGGCCAGGCCAATTACCGTGAACATCCTGCCGAGGAGCGCCGGGCCCTGCTACGCCTGACCATTGAACGGGACGGATCGCTGGGAGGTATCGAAATATTGCGCCCCAGCCCCATTCGGCAGTTGAATGAAAGCGCTGTGGCGGCTATCCATGCTGCCGCGCCATTCCGGCCGTTACCCAGATCGTGGGGGCTGGATCGTGTCAGTTTTTACCTCACCTTTGAAGTTCTGGAGGATCGTTTTGTCTTCCGCCCGATGTAGCCAACTCAATATATGGTACGAAGAAAATGCGCGCGAGTTGCCGTGGCGCAAAACCCGTGACCCCTATGCAGTCTGGATATCGGAAATGATGTTGCAGCAGACACAGGTAAAAACGGTATTGCCGCGCTATACGGCATGGTTTATACGGTTCCCGAATATTTCAATCCTTGCCAGCGCATCGCTGGATGACGTTCTCAAGGCATGGGAGGGACTGGGTTACTATCGCCGCGCCCGTTTCATTCACACCACTGCACAATGGATTATCACGCAGCATGACGGAACATTTCCGCGTACTTATGATGGTATTGTGCAGTTGCCCGGTATCGGTCGATCCACGGCCGGCGCCATTGCCTCTTTCTGCTTTGATGCCAATACGCCTGTACTGGATGGCAATGTAAAACGCGTATTGAAACGCTGGTATGGCGTTGCCGGCGCATCGGAAAATCAGCTCTGGCAATGGGCACAGAAGATGCTGGATGCTTCCGCCAATTCTTCCGGCTGGAACCAGGCCATGATGGAACTTGGCGCTACCGTCTGTTTCCCGAAGACGCCGGACTGTGCTGCATGCCCGGTATCGGCATATTGTGCAGTGGCTTTTCAGGGCGGAGGACCAGTCAGAAAAAAGAAATCCACGCCTGTGCGCGATGTTCACTGGCAGATAAATATTTACGTACATCCAAAAGACGGCATCTGGCTAACCCGGCGGCCTGATGCCGGTATATGGGCCGGATTATGGACACCGCCGATTGATGAACTTGTGGATCAGCCGGATATGTTACCCTGCCATATCCATTTACTGACGCATCGCCGGCTACACCTTTACAGCAGGGTTTTAAACACAGCACCCGGCGGCAACGGGAAATGGGTTTCAGACATGAACCAGCTTGCAATACCAGCCGGTATTCACCATCTTCTGGAAAAACGGAGTTTATGGTTAAGGAAGCCCTGATTTATTCCGGGCACAAGATGCGTAGCTTCAGCCTTATTTTTTCAGTTCATCTTCAAGTTTGTTGAGCGGCGGCAGGATATCAATGGTACGGGCTCTGGACTCGCCTTCATCCACAAACTTGCGTATAACTTTCTGGTCATGTTGCAATTTTCGCTGGGCACAGGCATAAAGACTGTAACTGAAATCGGAATAATGTTTGCGCCATGCGTGTACCGCTTCATTGTTAATCAGTAGCAGGCGCATCGGAGTGACAGCAGTGACGGTGGCGACGTGTGCCCTGCCGGTAAGAATGGAAATTTCACCCACTTCATCACCGACTGAAATGTGACTGACGACAATGTTCCTGGCCGGATCTGTCGGGTGTTTTATGGATACTTCAGCCTTGCCGCCCAGAATCAGAAACATGAACCGGATGTCTTTGCTTCCCTCATGGAACAGTGGTTCACCTGCCTTGAGGGAAACAAACTGCGCATTATACAGCATAATTCCCCGTACAGGTTGCGGCAGTTTGGAGAATACAGGATTGACGGCAATCGCGGTTGCTGCCAGACGCCGTTCCGCTGACTGGGCCAGGCTGCGCTGGAACAGTTCATTGCCGTCCAGTATCTTACGCACCTGTTTGCAAGGTAAGCGGAACAGGGAGCATGCGCCAACAGTGCGCACATCCGCCCCTATCGAAGTACCATGCAGGATCGAGGCTTCACCGAACATCTCTCCAGGTGAGATCGTCCCGACTTCAAAGGTTTTGTTATCGTGCGTTTTTAATACTTTTAGCAGGCCAAAATGGAGCATATACAGGAATTCCGGTTGCTGTCCGTCAGTAAGCACCGTGACATTAGCGGCGAGGTCCAGCGGTTGGGCAATTGAACAGACGAACTGCACCTCATCCGGAGATAATACTGCAAGTACCGGAAAGTCGGATGGCTCGAAAATACGGGTTGCTTTTCCCTCACGATGTCCCATCGGCGCTATTATGGGTAAAGTTGGGGCTGGCTGCAACATATTATGGAGGCCTATCTCTTTGCGGCACAGACACTTACAGGGAGGATTCTTGCCTGAATTGCCAGAAGTTGAGGTTATTCGATGTGGACTGGAACCACACCTGATCGGAAGAATGATCAATCATGTTGAGGTTCTCCGCCCTGATTTGCGCTACCCGCTTCCTGATCTGAATGTGGCTTTGCGCGGTTACCGGCTGTGCCGAATCAAGCGACGGGCTAAATATTTGTTATTTTTTTTCGATGGTGCGTTGCTGGTCTGGCATCTTGGCATGACTGGCCAGTTTCATATTCTGCCGCCAGCTAACCCTGAGCCGCCCGGAAGAATTCTGAAGAGTGATTTGCCTGTAAAGGGCAGGGCCGCTCCGCTCGCTGCGCATGAACATGTGCGCTTCTTTTTCAGTGGTGGATATACATTGTGTTATCGTGATGCGCGTCGCTTCGGTTACGCAGGTCTGTTACCTCTGCATAACTGGCAGCAGCATCCATGGTTTGGAAATTTGGGGCCGGAGCCGCTTGGCGACGAATTTACAGCCGAATATCTGGTGCACTGTTGCAGGAAACGCAGGTCTCCTGTTAAAGCGATATTAATGAATGCATCCATTGTGGCCGGTATTGGCAATATCTATGCTTGTGAATCCCTGTTTCGTGCCCGGATTCATCCGGCCAGAGCAACCGGTCGAATCAGCGATATACGTTTACAGCGATTGTTTCTGATGATTCGCCAGGTTTTGAAAGAGGCCATTGATGCCGGTGGAAGTTCTGTTAGCGATTTTGTGCAGGTGGACGGCAATCCAGGCTATTTTGCACACCGTTTCAATGTGTACGGACGAGCCGGAAAGTCTTGCATGCGATGTGGCAAGGCTGTTGCCCGCATGGTTCAATCCGGTCGGAGTACATTTTACTTCCCGCAATGCCAGCGTTAGTCCCTTACCAAGGGAATCTAATGCAAAATGAACAAGACTTTTTTACCACGAAAACACGAAGGCACAAAGAAAAACGCAACTTGAAAAACGGGGACAATTTACTTTCTTCCCGGCGAAGCCGGAGTAGGGAAATGATATGGGACGCGGAAAAGGCGGATTTTACAAGAACTATGTATCGTGGTTTATCCGCAGTTTCCGCTCTTTCCGCGTCCCGTGGTTTTGTTTTTCCTCTGTGTCCTCTGTGGTTCAGGTGTGTTTAGTTCCGGCACTGATATAAACCCTGTAATTGACGTCGTGAAAGGCGGTTGACATGGCAGGAGGGCGTCACTATGGTTCGCGGCCCTTCGCTATCCGCATGCGGACCTGGCAAAGGATAATTTTTGAAGAGGTGGTTGATGCCGACGATTAATCAGTTGATCCGCAAGGGCCGGAAGGACAAGCGGAAAATCAACAAGGTTCCTGCGCTGGATGCATGCCCGCAACGTCGTGGCGTGTGTACGCGTGTATATACTTCCACGCCGAAAAAGCCGAACTCTGCTCTGCGTAAAGTGGCACGCGTACGCCTGACCAACGGTCAGGAAGTGACAGCCTACATCCCCGGCGAGGGACACAAATTGCAGGAGCACTCAGTCGTGCTGATTCGCGGTGGCCGTGTGAAGGATTTGCCTGGCGTCCGCTACCATATTTTGCGTGGCGTTCTGGATACGACCGGTGTGGATGGCCGCAGGCAAGCCCGCTCCAAGTACGGCGCCAAGCGCCCGAAGTAGGAGATAGATAATGCCGCGTAAAGGTCCCGTTACACCACGTCCTGTCACTCCGGATGCCAAGTTCGCTGATCGCATGGTTTCGACCGTAGTCAACAAGGTGATGTGGGATGGCAAAAAGAATACCGCCGAGCAGATTGTTTAC
This sequence comes from uncultured Zetaproteobacteria bacterium, assembly GCA_964548425.1. Taxonomy (GTDB): domain Bacteria; phylum Pseudomonadota; class Zetaproteobacteria; order Mariprofundales; family Mariprofundaceae; genus JAUZQZ01. The sequence continues at coordinate 13,997 of CAZJRL010000024.1, forward strand.
GGCGCTATGGATTTTGCCGCTAATCGTCTGAAAACCGAACCGCTGGGTGCCTTGCATAAAGCCCTGGAGGCTGTGAAGCCACTGGTGGAAGTCAAATCCCGCCGTGTAGGTGGCGCGACCTACCAGGTGCCGATGGAAGTTAGTGAACGCCGCAAGGAATCCCTGGCTGTTCGCTGGCTGGTGGAATTTGCGCGCAAGCGTTCCGAGCATACCATGACGGAACGTTTGGGTAATGAGATTGCGGATGCCGTGAAGGAGCGTGGAGGCGCATTCAAGAAGCGCGATGAAACCCACCGTATGGCTGAAGCGAATAAGGCTTTCGCACACTACCGCTGGTAGCAGGTAGTGATGTTTGTTCTTGACAATTTGATGAAGGAGTAGCGGATCGTGGCCCGTAAAACACCATTAGAGCGTGTGCGTAACATCGGTATTATGGCACATATTGATGCCGGCAAGACGACGACGACCGAGCGCATCCTCTATTATACCGGGGTAACGCATAAGATCGGCGAAGTGCACGATGGTGCTGCGACCATGGACTGGATGGAGCAGGAGCAGGAACGTGGCATCACCATCACCTCCGCTGCGACCACATGCTCCTGGAACAATCATCAAATTAATATTATCGACACTCCCGGACACGTGGATTTCACCATTGAGGTAGAACGCAGCTTGCGTGTGCTGGACGGAGCTGTCGGTGTATTCTGTGCCGTGGGCGGCGTCGAGCCGCAGTCTGAAACGGTGTGGCGGCAGGCCGATAAGTATCATGTGCCGCGCATTGCCTTTGTGAACAAAATGGATCGTACGGGGGCGGAATTTTTCCGGGTGGTGGATGAAATCACGGAACGCTTGGGTCACCATGCCGTGCCTGTCAATCTCCCCATTGGAGCTGAAGATTCTTTCAGGGGAGTGGTTGATCTGATTCGTATGAAGGCTGTTATCTGGAAGGATGAGGCGATGGGTGCGGAATATTCCATTGAGGATATTCCGGCCGATTTAACCGATCAGGCGTCGGAATACCGCGAGAAACTGCTGGATTCCGTACTGGTTTATGATGATGATCTGATGGAAGCCTATCTGGAGGGCGCCGAGATTGATGAGTGCGCGCTGAAGACGTGTGTTCGCAAAGCTGTTATTGATATCAAACTGATTCCGGTGCTGTGTGGCACGGCTTTCAAGAACAAGGGTGTGCAGACGCTCCTGGATGCAGTGGTTGATTTCATGCCAGCACCGGTGGATGTACCGGCTATCAAGGGCCACAAGGTGGATTCGGAAGAAGAGGATTCGCGTCCGAGTTCCGATGATGCACCCTTTGCAGCACTGGCATTCAAGGTGATGACTGACCCATATGTGGGGACATTGACCTTTTTCCGCGTCTATTCCGGCGTATTGGAAGCAGGTTCCTATCTGATGAATTCCACCAAGGGAAAAAAAGAGCGTATTGGCCGTATCCTGCAAATGCACTCCAATGACCGTAAGGAAATCAAGGAAGTACGCGCTGGCGATATCGCTGCTGCCGTAGGTCTGAAGAGCACAACGACCGGTGATACGCTATGTTTGGATAGTGCGCCGATTATTCTGGAGCGCATGGAGTTCCCTGATCCGGTGATTTCCGTGGCGATTGAGCCGAAAACCAAGGCCGATCAGGAGAAGATGGGGATTGCCTTGGGTAAGCTGGCAGCTGAGGATCCTTCTTTTCGCGTACACACTGACGAAGAAACCGGCCAGACTATTATATCCGGCATGGGTGAGTTACATCTGGAAATTATTGTGGATCGTATGCAGCGCGAGTTCACAGTGGATGCCAATGTCGGTAAGCCGCAAGTGGCTTACCGGGAAACGATTCGCGCTACGGTGAAAGCCGAGGGTAAGTTTATCCGCCAGTCGGGCGGACGCGGCCAGTATGGCCATGTCTGGCTGGAACTGGAGCCACAGGAGCCGGGCGCGGGATTTGAGTTTGTGGACAAGATTGTTGGTGGTGCGGTGCCGCGTGAATATATCCCGGCGGTGGGCAAGGGTATTGTGGAAGCGATGGAAAATGGCGTGTTGGCCGGTTATCCCATGGTGGATATCAAGGCGACGCTGTACGACGGGTCCTATCATGATGTAGATTCATCTGAAATGGCTTTCAAGATTGCCGGTTCGATGGGGTTCAAGGCAGGATGTGCCAAGGCCAACCCGGTACTTCTGGAACCGATTATGAAGGTTGAAGTCGTGACTCCGGAAGATTACATGGGTGATATTGTTGGCGACCTGAACCGCCGGCGCGGACGTGTACAGGGCATGAATGATCGCAGTGGCGCCAAGGTGATTGATGCGGAAGTGCCATTGTCCGAAATGTTTGGCTATGCCACACATGTGCGTTCGATGTCACAGGGGCGCGCCAATTACACCATGCAGTTTAAACATTACGAAGAAGTTCCGAATAATATTACCAGGGAAATTATCGCCAGCGTCAAGGGGTGACGGCGACCCCTTGATAAAAGGGAAATGGCGTTGAATTAGAACAGCAAGGAGGCAGATCATGTCGAAAGAGAAATTTGAGCGTAACAAACCGCACGTCAAC
>CAZJRL010000025.1:0-16458 GCA_964548425.1 uncultured Zetaproteobacteria bacterium
CACGCTGTCCGTTGCGCCTGCCCCATTGTTGCAATCAATGCGGAAAAACAGCTAAATGGCATATATGACAAAAATGACGAAACGAAAGGCGGCGCTGCTGGCTCTGATTGAACAGTCAGAGCCGCTTTCGATTTACCAGCTAGCCAGGCAGGCGGGCCGGAATTACCGGCGCGTGCACGATCATGTTCATGATTTTGCCGAATCGGGACTGGTTCAGATTAGCCGGAAAATACGCAATGGTCGCAAGGTTTCAATCGTTGAACACGCCTGTCACCAGCGGCTGAAACGTCTGGATGACATGTATGCATTCAGAAAAGAAATCCATGCAACTCAGTGATGCGGCACGCCGTGGTGTAGAGAGGTGACAACAATCGCCCGGTTTGCCGGATCGGCATGAAAATCTCCCGGCAACTGGCAGGACAGGATGGCTATATTCGGCTTCAGCGGCAGCAGTCTTAATGGTGTTACTGCAAGGGATTGTTTAACCCACAGTGTCGCGCAACATCATTCATGGCCGGAGATCATCCACACTTGGAATGGCCGCACTCCAGGCAGGTATCGCAGTTATCAAGACGCACCAGCGCCTTGGCGTTGCATTTGGGGCAGCAGTGGGCGTTCCTCATACCTTCCTCGCCCAGCGTTTCCTGTGCCTTGGCGCGTTTGGCTTCCAGTTCCGGTGTGGCCAGCTGGCCTTCCATCATGCCGATGGAAATCATGTGCTGTTGAATGACTTCACCAATTTCGGCGACCAGTGACGGCATGTATTTGCCACCCTTCTTGTAGTAGCCGCCACGCGGGTCAAATACGGCTTTCAGTTCCTCGACCAGGAAGGTCACATCGCCGCCCTTTCTGAATACGGCGGAAATAACGCGCGTCAGCGCCACAATCCAGGAGAAGTTTTCCATATTTTTGGAGTTGATGAAAATTTCAAACGGGCGTTTGTGTTCATCCGCCTCGCCGCGCTTCATCATCACATCGTTGATGGTGATATACAGCGCATGCTCGGACAGTGGTGTCTTGATCTTGTAGGTGGTGCCTTCGAGTACATCATCGCGTTCCAGAAGCGGTGCAATCTGGGTAACCGTAGCCTCTGCCTTCTCCGTTTCCGGTTTGACCACTTCATAAGCTGTAATTTTCTTTTCAATCTTTGTTGTCATTGTTTTCCTCTCTTGCTGTCACATGGCGCTGTACAGGCTCCGGTTGTTCCTTTGCCGCCGGTTTCCGTAATGATGCATAACGCAGTACGGGTTCCACATCGTCGGCGAAATAGTCGCGAAAAAGTATTTCTGGATCCCTGTAAATATCCATTATTACCCTTCCTGGCCTCTTGCTGTCAGCAGTTGCAGGAAACGGCGGTGCAACAGCCTTGTATGCGGTGTCAGTGTATGATGATGCGGTGGCCTGTTATCGGCACTACGCCAGTCCGGTTTCCACTGCGGCATCACCCATAAATTGATGGGTGGAATGCGGAAATCAGCCCAGTCCACGTGCATGTTCATCAGAGCTTGCCGTAATATCCTTCTTTCAACGCATCGAAGAGATTGGCAGCAGTGTGCGTTTCGCCATCATATTCGATCTCTTCGTTTCCTTTGACTTCAAGGGTCGTGCCGTCATCCAGCGTGAAGCGGTAGAGGGTATTTTCCAGATCCTCTTCCTTGACCAGTACACCCTGGAAGGCTTCCGGATTAAAGCGGAAAGTAGTGCAGCCCTTCAGTCCCTTGTCGTAGGCGTAGAGGTAAATGTCCTTAAAATCCTCGAAGGGGAAGTCGGTTGGCACATTGGCTGTTTTGGAAATAGATGAATCCACCCACTTCTGCGCCGCTGCCTGGATATCCACGTGCTGCTTGGGCGTTACTTCATCGGCGGAGATAAAGTAATCCGGCAGCTTTTCTTCGTCCTTGTCGCTAAATGGCATCGCCTGCGGATTTATCAGTTCGCGGTAGGCAAGTAATTCAAAGGAGAATACATCCATCTTCTCCTTGGTTTTGCGGCCTTCGCGGATCACATTGCGGGCATAATGGTGTGCAAAACTGGGTTCAATGCCGTTGGAGGCATTGTTGGCCAGGGAGAGCGAGATGGTGCCGGTCGGTGCGATGGAGGAATGGTGTGTAAAACGGCAGCCGGTTTCTTCCAGTTCCCTGAGCAGTGCCGCATCATCAGCGTTGCCGGTACCGGTGAATTGTTGCATGTAGCGTGAATAACGTGCCCATAGCACCCGACCGGCCAGTTTATCGCCGATTTTAATACCGTTATCGGCCATTTCCGGACGTTGAGCCATCAATTCCGGCGTGATTTTAATCTTTTGGTCCATGATGGGAGCCACACCTTTTTCGTGCGCCAGCTCCAGCCCGGTTTTATAACCGGTTCGAGCCATTTCATAGGCAATCTGTTCGGTGAAGGCCAGCGACTTCTCCGAACCATAAGACGTACACAGCATGGTCAACGTACTGCCCAGGCCGAGAAAGCCCATGCCATGCCGGCGTTTGGCGATGATTTCATCACGCTGTTTGGAAAGCGGAAGACCGTTGATATCCACCACATTGTCCAGCATACGGGTAAATACAGCGACGACTTCGCGGAACTGCTCCCAGTCGAAATGTGCATCTTCGGTGAAAGGCCCACGGACGAATTTTGTCAGATTGATCGAGCCGAGCAGACAGGCGCCATACGGCGGCAGTGGCTGTTCGCCGCATGGATTGGTCGCACGGATATTTTCACAGAACCAGTTGTTATTCATTTCGTTGACGCGGTCAATGAGAATGAAGCCCGGTTCGGCATAATCATAGGTGGAGGCCATGATGACATCCCACAGACGTTCGGCACGAATTGTTTTATATATCTTGCATGCCACGCGCCCCTGCTCATCCGTGGTGTAGGCATCGGATTTAACCGGCCAGTTGCGCCATACAATACGCACGTCTTTTTCCTCGAGTTCGCTGCGATTGGCGGGAAAGGCCAGGTCCCAGTCCGTGTCATTTTTTACTGCTTCCATGAAGTCTTTGGTAATCAGACAGGAAAGATTGAACTGGCGCAAACGCCCGTCTTCACGCTTGGCACGGATGAAATCCATAGCGTCCGGGTGACTGATGTCGAAGGTGCCCATCTGCGCGCCGCGGCGGCCACCGGCGGAGGATACGGTAAAACACATTTTGTCGAAGATATCCATGAACGACAGCGGGCCGGAGGTATAGGCGCCGGCACCGCTCACGTAAGCGCCTTTAGGCCGCAGAGTGGAGAATTCATAGCCGATACCACAGCCGGCTTTCAGTGTCAGGCCCGCCTCGTGTACCATGGACAGAATACCATCCATCGAATCCGGCACCTGGCCGGATACAGTGCAGTTGATGGTGGATGTGGCGGGTTTGTGTTCACGGGCGCCGGCATTGGAGGTGATGCGTCCGGCCGGAATGGCGCCATGCTCCAGTGCCCATGTGAAGCGCTTGTACCAGAAATCGCGTTTACCTGGTTCTTCCACCTCCGCCAGCGCTTTGGCGACGCGCGTGTAGGTATCCTCAATGGTTTGGTCCACGGCATCACCGTGCTTGTCTTTCAGTCGATATTTCTTATCCCATATATCAGCGGAAGTTGCCTGTAGTGGAATGTCGACAGACGCATACGCATCAGATGGATGGACAGCGATTTGCCCGGATTGCTTGATTTCAGCCAGACTCATGTGAATAACCCCTCCCCTTATTATACCACTGCGATACACGATTGATGGCCAACATGTATATTTCCTGAAAACAATGCCTTTATCTCTTATGTACCGGAACTAATGGCGATACCATATGGCGCTATATGTTGGGTGTCAAGCATGCCTTAACAACCAAGTATTGGGGTTTACTTAACATTTCATCCACCGTTTTTGCACAGCTTTCTCCTTCTGCGGTTGGAGGGGGAGAGCGGGGCTGTTACGATTGGCACATGAATCAGCAGGCGCATTTCGGTTTTGAAGCTGTAAGTCCGGCAGAAAAACGGCAGCGAGTCATGGGTGTATTTTCTTCAGTGGCGGAAAAATACGATCTGATGAATGATTTAATGAGCGGTGGGCTGCATCGTTTGTGGAAACGGCGCATGGTAGCCGCCGCGGCTGTTCGGGCCGGGTCGCGTGCTCTGGATGTCGCAGCGGGTTCCGGCGATATTGCGCTGGGGATAGTAAAGAAGGCGGGGGAAGGCCGGGTGGTGCTCACCGATCTGAACGGCCCGATGCTGGCTGAAGGGGCGCGGCGGATGGTTGATGCGGGGCTCCTGCCGGGCCGGGCGGACTGTATCCAGTCCAATGGAGCAATGCTGCCATTTGCGGATGAATCCTTTGATGTGGTGTCCATTGCTTTCGGTATCCGTAATTTCGTCGATATTGAAGCCGGACTGGCAGAGTTTTACCGCGTTCTGGTACCTGGCGGCCAATTTATTTGTCTGGAATTTTCACGGCCCGTGTTACCCTTACTCGATACTGCCTATGATGCCTATTCATTTAATCTGATTCCCCGGATTGGCGAGTGGGTGACCGGGGATCGCGCTTCCTATCAGTATCTGGTGGAATCGATTCGCCGCTTTCCGGATCAGCAACGGTTTGCCAAACTGATCACCTGGGCGGGGTTTGAACTGACCAGATATGAAAACATGACGGGTGGCGTGGTGGCGCTGCACAGAGGATACAAAATATGAGTCTGATGTTTCTTCCCTTACGCCTGATTCCCGCACCGGTACAGGCGGTTGTGCTGGGTACGGTGCTGGATTTGTTCTTTAGCCGTGATGATTCCCTGGCGCCCTTACTTGAAGGATTGGAAGGACGTATATTCCGTATCCATGTACGGGATATGAATACAGTGTTTTATATGGGATTCCGGGCGGGTAAAGCATGGGTTCATACGTCGTTTGATGGTGATGCTGATGTGCGTATTGATGCTACAACGGCAGGTTTTTCGCGCTTGTGTTTTGCCCATGAGGACCCGGATGATCTGGTATTTCAACAGGTACTGAAACTGTCAGGGGACTCCGAGGCGATGCTTCGTTTCAAGAAACTGCTTCAGACAGCGGATATTGACTGGGAGCGGGAATTGCGTGCCGGGTTCGGCGAGTATTTTGGCGGCCGTGTAGCACAGGCTGCAAAAGCCATGATTGCGGCGGAATCAAAGGTATCGTCTGCCTCGCATGAGACCGTCAGGCAGTGCCTGAAACAGATGGCTATTCCGGATCAGGAACGGTTTGAGGCATGGCTGTCCGGTGTGGAAGATACCCGCCGCAAGATAAGTCGTATGAAGGCGCGGGTGACACGGCTGGAAAAATCTGCTCAGGCCGGTCTGCTTTCCCGCAAGCCAAAGAAAAAAGGCCAGGGATGATCCATCCGGGAGCCGGATTCCGGCAGGGCTGGCGCTTGCTCGTGATTACTCATTTGTTGACGACGCATGGCATGGGAGCTCTGGCGGTGCGGATGCATCTGTTTTTGCCCTATGCATGGCTGATGCGAATATTCCTGAAGAGCGAGGTTTCGCGTGATTTCGGCGTGCAGTTGCGGCTGGTACTGGAACGGCTGGGACCAACGTTCATCAAATTCGGTCAGATGATGTCCACCCGTGTGGATTTGCTGCCACTGGATGTAGCGCTGGAGCTGAAGAAATTGCAGGACGCCGTGCCTCCGGAAGGCTTTGGCACCATTCGTAGCGTGCTGGAGCGGGTGTTCAGGAAACCGCTGTTGGGTGAGAGCGGCGTATTCAGGTCATTTGAGGAGAAGCCGGTAGCGGCAGCATCCATTGCACAGGTGCATTTTGCCGAGTTGCATGATGGCCGTCCCGTAGCCGTGAAGGTACGCCGTCCCTCCATTCGCAAGACCATCGAAGCTGATTTGGCATTGTTAAAATTGCTGGCCAACCTGTTTGACCGTTATTTCCCCGAGTATCAGCGTTTAAAGGCGCCTCAAGTGGTCGGTGAATTTGCTACCACCATCAGGGGAGAGCTGAACCTGCGGGCGGAGGCTGCGCATGCTTCCCGTTTTTCCGAAAACCTGTGCGATATGGAGGGTGTATATATTCCGTCCGTGATATGGGGCTATACTCATGCCGAGGTGCTGACCACCGAGCGTATTGCCGGTATCTCGATTGACGAGCGGGCGGAACTGGTGGCTGCCGGATACGATTGTCTGAGCCTGTGTGAGCGTACCGCAAGCCTGTTCTTCCACATGGCTTTTGTGGATGGTTATTTCCATGCCGATATGCACCCCGGCAATATTTTCGTGGCCGATAACGGTGATATTATTCTGGTGGATTTTGGTATTGTCGGCAGGCTGGATATGAAGAGCCGGCGTTACCTGGCTGAAATGCTGCTGGCTTTCCTGAAAAGGAATTATCGTCGGGCGGCCATGGTGCATCTGGAGGCTGGTTATGTGCCAGTCGGTACGGATATGTCGGCTTTCGAGGATGCGCTGCGCGAGATAGCGGAACCCATCTTTAACCGGCCACTGGCAGAAATCTCACTGGCCGAGTTGTTATTCTGCATGTTTGCTGTGACCGAACGTTTTCAGATGGAAACCCAGCCGCAGTTGTTGTTGTTGCAGAAAACGATGGTGGTTATCGAAGGGGTAGCACGCGAACTGGCTGATCAGGCCAACATCTGGGAAATGGCACGCCCGTTGGTGGCGGAATGGGTAGCGAAGAATCTGGGGCCGGCAGCACGTCTGCAGCAGGGAGCGGAAGATGTTCGTTCAGGGCTGGAGGGCTGGCTTGCTTTGCCGACCCGGATCGAGCAGGTACTGGCCGGGCGGGAAGGTGGCGTATTCATGCCGCCAGCTTCAGGCGTATCCCTGTGGCAACGGATCGGCGGCATTGTGTGTGTGGCTGGAGGCAGTATGGCCACCATGCAATACGCGGCGGGACCGTGGTATTTGCCGGCGGGTGTGCTGGCGACTGTCGTTGGCGCAGGCCTGTTGCTGCGCCGCTGAGTGACCGCTGCCACTAAGGAAGTGCTGAACAAACCATGATTCGCGATGGCGCATGTAAAATGAACGATTTCTGCGTTAAAGCTTTTAGCCATAGCGTTGCTATGGCTTGCAAGTTTTGCCTTGAACTCGCCCATTTTCCATTGCAGCCTCATCGAACCGGATTTATTCAGTACTTCCCTAACAGATAACCCGTTCTTCCATTTCGGTTTGTTCATGATTAGATTGCCCTGCCCTTAAAAGGAGAAGAAATGACTATGAGTCGTGATTTTGTGTTTACCAGTGAATCCGTATCCGAGGGGCACCCGGACAAGGTGGCTGACCGTATTTCCGATGGCGTACTTGATGCGATTCTGGAGCAGGACAAGTATGGTCGCGTAGCCTGCGAGACGATGGTCACGACCGGTCTGGCATTAATTGCCGGTGAAATTACTACATCCGCCATCGTGGATTACCAGAATATTGTGCGCAGTGCGATTAAGGAAATCGGTTATAATTCCTCGGCCATGGGTTTTGACTGGGAGTCGTGCGCGGTTCTGGTTAGTCTGGATAAACAGTCACCGGATATTGCGCAGGGCGTAAATGAAGGTGAGGGACTTAATCTCGACCAGGGCGCCGGTGATCAGGGGCTAATGTTTGGTTATGCGACAAACGAAACCGATGTGCTAATGCCGACACCGATTCATCTTTCACACCAGTTGGTGGAGAAGCAGGCTGCGGTACGCAAGGCCGGGGTACTGGATTTTTTACGCCCCGATGCCAAATCACAGGTTACGGTACGTTATGAGAAAAGCCGCCCGGTGGCCATCGATGCTGTGGTACTGTCCACCCAGCATAACCCGGACGTATCGCATAAGGATTTAACGGATGCGATTATGGAAGAGGTGATCAAGCCGATTCTGGAACCGACCGGATTACTGCATGCGAATACTACATACCACATCAATCCGACAGGCCGTTTTGTGATCGGCGGGCCAGTGGGCGATTGCGGTGTGACCGGGCGCAAGATTATCGTCGATACCTACGGCGGTTTTGGCCATCACGGTGGTGGTGCTTTTTCCGGCAAGGATCCAACCAAGGTAGATCGATCGGCCTGCTATATGATGCGCCACGTGGCCAAGAATATTGTGGCGGCCGGGCTGGCTGAACGCTGCGAAGTACAGGTGGCTTATGCCATTGGCGTGGCTGAACCGCTTTCCGTAATGATTAATACCTTTGGTACCGGCAAGGTTGGTGAAGACAGGCTGGCCGGGATCGTGCGTGATACATTTGATTTACGGCCCAAGGGTATTGTGCAGGCGCTGGATCTGCTGCGCCCGATTTATGCCAAGACATCGGCTTATGGGCATTTTGGCCGTGAACTGCCGGAATTTACCTGGGAGAGAACTGACAAGGCAGAAGCTCTGAAAGCCGCTATTGTCTAACCTGGGCTATTCATGAATATTTCAGGTTAAATTTAATTATTTTCGCCGAGGGGCGCTGCAACCGGATATCGGTCAGGCTTGGCACATGCTAGTTTAACGGCGCCCGTTTATTTTTTAAATTTGAGAAATGAACGGAGGATGTAAAGTATGAGCGCTGTAGAACAACAAAACACAACGGAAAGTATTGTCGCCGATATGTCTCTGATCGACTGGGGTCGCAAGGAACTGACGATTGCCGAGACAGAAATGCCCGGCCTGATGGCGATTCGTAAGAAATATGCCGCCGAGCAGCCGCTTAAAGGCGCACGTATCGCCGGTTCCCTGCATATGACCATCCAGACCGGCGTGTTGATTGAAACACTGATTGCGCTGGGTGCGGAAGTGCGATGGGCTTCGTGCAATATCTTTTCCACCCAGGATCATGCCGCTGCGGCGATCGCCGAAACGGGTGTGCCGGTATTTGCCTTCAAGGGCGAGAGCCTGGACGAATACTGGGAGTTTACCCATCGCATTATGGAATGGCATGACGGCGGTACGCCGAACATGATTCTTGATGATGGCGGTGATGCCACGCTGCTGGTGATTCTTGGCGCCAAAGCAGAAAAGGATTCCTCCGTCCTCGATAACCCGGCCAGTGAAGAAGAAGTAGCGTTGTTTAATGCCATCAAAAAACGTCTGGCTGAGAAGCCCGGCTGGTACTCGGAGCGCAAGGCAGCGATCCGGGGTGTAACCGAGGAGACAACTACCGGTGTGCACCGTTTGTATCAGATGCAGGATCGTGGCGAGTTGCCGTTCCCGGCGATCAATGTGAATGATTCAGTGACCAAGTCCAAGTTCGATAACCTTTATGGTTGCCGCGAATCGCTGCTTGACGGTATCAAGCGTGCGACCGATGTGATGATCGCCGGCAAAATTTGCGTCGTGCTGGGTTACGGCGATGTCGGCAAGGGTTGTGCGCAGGCTTTCAAGGGCATGGGTGCGACTGTATGGGTCACCGAAATTGATCCGATCTGTGCATTGCAGGCAGCGATGGAAGGGTACCGCGTGGTGAATATGGATGAAGCTTGTAAGTTGGGCAATATCTTTGTTACAACCACCGGCAATTACCATGTGATTACGCATGATCATATGGCAGCAATGCCTGATCAGGCCATTGTCTGCAACATCGGTCATTTCGACAATGAAATTGATGCGGTCAGCCTGAAGAAATATGAATGGGAGAATGTGAAGCCACAGGTGGATCAGATTATTTTCCCCGATGGCAAACGAATTACGTTACTGGCGGAAGGCCGTCTGGTGAATCTGGGCTGTGCCACCGGCCATCCGAGTTTTGTCATGTCCAACTCCTTCTCCAACCAGACGCTGGCGCAGATTGAGCTGTTCAATCAGACAGGGCAATATACCACGAAGGTTTACACCCTTCCCAAGCACCTGGATGAGGAGGTTGCCCGCCTGCACCTGACCAAAATCGGTGTGAATCTGACGGTACTTTCACAGGAACAGGCCGATTACATCGGTGTGCCGGTAGAGGGTCCGTATAAGTCGGAGCATTACCGTTATTAATTTGAGCCACTTGCATCATTTATGAATCGTACTGCCTTGGCAATCTTTATAGCGTTGTTTTTTGCAGCGCCGGGACATGCCGAAAACCTGTCGGCGGAGGCCCGGTTTGATAAAACGGGTGATGGCCTGGTGAATGCGGAAGACTGGAAACAGATGCGCGATGATGAAAAGAGAATCTATGCCAGAGACTCCTTACGTGAACTCGGGCTGGATCCCGAAGCCGGTATTGGTAAAGGTAAAACAAGGGTTGATCGCTATCTCGAAGGTTTACGCTCCGTTTATGGCCCCTAAACCGTAATTTATGTATAGTTGAAAAGATACATGTTCGATGATATAAATCGCCACCTTTCACGGAGGGGGGGTGTCCGGCAGGCACCGTTATTACATGATTGTCTGGTACGGGAAGGTCCGGAAAGGCCGGTTGCCCGCAGGCTATATCAATGAATACCGGCATCCGTGGAATATTGTGGTGGCAGACACTTGCAGGTATGGCTGGAAGTATTGCGGTGGCCACGGGGTTTGGTGTAGTGCTGATGTTAAGCCTTGTATACGGCGTTTTGCTGACGATGTTCAACAGTTTTTTCCTGGCTTGCCGCATTCAGCGCGTCGGTAAAGCTGATAAAGCAAGCGGGCAGCGGTTGCTGTATACAGTTGCAGTGTGGCGATTTCTGGGTGTGCTGGCGGCATTGTTGTTGGCTTATGGTCTGGGATTGCACTTGCTGCTTGTAGCCGGCGGCATGTTGTTGGCGCAAATTGCCTTGTTTGCATATGCGGTAACCCATACCCGCGCTCATATGGATACTGATTTAAGCGTAAACGAAAGGTCAGAGAGGGAGTAAAAGCTTGGTGCAAGAGGAGCACAGCGGAGGGATTGCAGAGCACCTGCATTATTGGACCTACAAGTTCGATGATACCAATCCGTTTATGCAGATTCATCTGGACACTATGTTGACCACGATCCTGGTGGCGACAGGCCTTGTAATCTTTGCCAGATGGCTTGGAGGACGTCTGACAGACGGTGCGCCCAAAGGCGCCCAGAACTTTATGGAATCTGTTGTGGGTTTCGTGGATGACACCGTAAAGGACAATTTTCCGGTGCATAATCCCTATATCGCGCCTTTGGCATTTACAGTTTTTGTTTTTATCTTTTTATGTAATTTACTTGATATCTTTCCGGCTTTTCTGCTCAGCCATACTGCATCTCTATTCGGGCTGGAACACTACCGGCAAGTGCCGACCAATGATCTGAACTTGCCTGTTGCCATGGCATTATGCGTATTTTTTATGACGCTGTATTACGAATTCAAGCTCAAGCCGGTGCATTTCTGCAAGGAACTGCTGCTTGAGCCATTTGCCAGTCTGTTACTTGGCGCCAAAAACCCGATCGTTAAACTGATTGGGGTGGCGCTTATCCCGTTGAATCTGACGTTGAAGCTGGTCGAGGAACTGGCCAAGCCACTGAGTCTGTCCTTCCGGCTGTTCGGCAACATGTTTGCCGGTGAGGTGATCTTTCTTCTGATTTCATTTTTACTGCTTGGTGGTGGTGCGGTAGGCATGACGGCTGGCTTTTTTGTGGGCCTGGGGTGGTCTGCATTCCACATGTTTATCGGGCTTTTGCAGGCATTTATTTTCATGATTCTCACCGTGGTGTACCTGTCTATTGCACATCAGCCGGTAGAACATTAATTTTAAAACGACGTAAAAAGGAGAAGTAATATGGATGCAACAACAATCATTACCGCTGCAACCGCGATTTCGGTGGGTGTGATTCTGGCCGCCGCGGGACTGGGTTCGGCAATTGGCTGGGGTTTGATCACGTCCAAGACGCTGGAGGGCATTGCCCGCCAGCCTGAGATGCGCCCACAACTGATGTTCAATATGTTCATCTTTGCCGGTTTGATGGAGTCATTTCCATTTATCATCATGGCATTTGCATTGTGGTTCCTGTTTGCCAACCCGTTTCTGGGTTAAGACAAACGAATCACGTACGCATAGCGAGGTGAAGGTATGAGCATAGACCTGACATTTATTGGGCAAATCGTTGTCTTTCTGGTATTTCTGGGATTGATGAAGAAATATCTGTATGGACCTCTCAGTGATTTGATGGAACAACGTTCCGAGAAGATTGCACATGGCCTGGCTGCCGCCGATGCCGGCAAAGAGGCCAGGGCCAGGGCGGAAGCACAAATTGCCGGGCAGTTAAAAGAAGCGAGAGGCAAGGCACAGGAAATTCTGACAGCTTCCGAAAAGCGTGCGGCCGAGATTGAGGAAGAGATCACGATCAGGGCGCGCAACGAAGCCCAGCAGATTGTGGATGCGGCGCGTGAGGAAGTGGGTGCGGAAATTAACAAGGCGCGGCAGGCGCTGCGTAAGGAAGTGGCCGATCTGGCAATGCTGGCGGCTGAACGTATACTGGATACCGAACTGGATGGCAAACGCCATGCCAAGCTGATTGATACTGTGATCAGCCGGGGTATCGGACACGCATGAGCACGCGCTCTGTTGCCCGCCGATATGCCCGTGCATTGTTTGAACTTGAGCAGGAAGGCGTGAGGCTGCGTGAACCTTTGACAACGGTGGCCAGTGTGGTTGCTGTGCCGGAGATTGCAGTGCTGCTGGGAAAGTCCGGGCTTCCAGTTGACCGCAAGGCTTCCGTCATTCTCAAGTCCGCGCATAATAAATCGAAGGAAATCGAGCGGCTGGTTGCGCTGCTGTGTGAGAGAAACAAGGCTGGCCTTCTCCCGGAGATTTCTGAACTGGTTGAGAGTATGGCCCGGCAGGCTGCAAGCGAGATTGAAGCCGATGTTGTGGCGGCAGTGGAACTCGATGCGGCATCGAAAGACAGGATTGCCAAATCGCTGGGTAAGGCGGTTGGCCGCAAAGTGAATTTGAATGTTAGCTGTGATGCCGCCATTCTGGGTGGTCTGGTGGTTCGAATTGGCGACAGGCAACTGGATTATTCCTTGCGTACGCGTTTACAGGGTTTGAAACGGGCGATGGTGTCCTGACCGGTATCCGGTCTGCATGATTGAAATAGTGCAGGCCTTACATGAATAAAAATAGCGATTTTTACGGGAAATTGAGGTAAGAGAATATGAAGCTTGATACTGCGGAAATCAGTTCCATTATTAAACAACAGATCAAGGGCTTTGAAGCCGGGGCTGTCGATGCCAATGTAGGCACGCTTATCAGTGTGGGTGACGGCGTAGCCATTGTACACGGTCTTTCGGGCGCCATGGCCGGCGAAATGCTGGAGTTTCCTGAAGGAACCATGGGCATGGTTCTTAACCTGGAGGAAGACAGTGTTGGCGCCGTGATCTTTGGCGAATACACGCATCTCAAGGAAGGCAATCAGGTCAAGTGTACAGGCAAAATCTTTTCCGTACCTGTTGGGCCGGAACTGAAAGGCCGCGTGCTCAATGCGCTGGGACAACCCATCGATGGCAAGGGGCCGGTCAAGGCTGTTCAGGAAGATCCGGTGGAAAAAATTGCGCCGGGTGTGATTGAGCGCCAGTCCGTGGACCAGCCCTTGCAAACGGGTATCAAGTCCATTGATGCGATGATTCCCGTTGGCCGCGGTCAACGGGAGCTGATTATTGGCGACCGCCAGACAGGAAAGACCGCGATTACACTGGATACCATTATCAACCAGAAGGGGACCGGCGTTACCTGTATCTATGTGGCGATCGGGCAGAAAGCATCAACGGTGGCTACCGTGGTGCGCACGCTCAAGGAACATGGCGCTATGGAGCATACCATCGTCGTAGCAGCCAGTGCTTCGGAATCCGCGGCTTTGCTGTATCTGGCGCCTTATACCGGTTGCACGATGGGCGAGTATTTCCGCGACCGTGGTGAGGATGCGTTGATTATTTATGATGATCTGACCAAGCAGGCATGGGCTTATCGCCAGGTATCACTGATCCTGCGCCGTCCTCCGGGCCGGGAAGCCTATCCGGGAGATGTGTTCTATCTACATTCGCGTTTGCTGGAGCGGGCATCCCGCGTCAGCGCAAAATATGTCGAGGAATTCACCAAGGGCAAGGTCAAGGGCAAGACCGGCTCACTGACGGCTCTGCCAATTATTGAAACACAGGAAGGCGATGTGTCTGCATTTGTTCCAACCAATGTGATTTCTATTACCGATGGCCAGATTTTTCTCGAGACGGGCCTGTTCAATGCGGGTCAGCGTCCGGCAGTGAATGCCGGCCTTTCCGTATCGCGTGTGGGTGGTGCGGCCCAGACCAAAGCAATGAAGAAAGTAGGGGGTGGCCTGCGTTTGGATTTGGCCCAGTACCGTGAACTGGCAGCCTTTGCCCAGTTTGCTTCCGATTTGGATGAGGCTACGCGCAAGCAAATTGAGCGGGGAAAACGTGGTATTGAAGTGTTAAAACAGGACGAGAATGATCCACAGAGCGTAGCACAAATGACAGCCAGTCTGTATGCGCTGAACAATGGTGATCTGGATGACGTGGAAGTCAGCAAAGTACGTGATTTTGAGAAGGCATTTCAGGCTTACCTCAAGTCCGATGCCGTGGATTTAATGGCAAGCCTGGATGCAAACCCGGCGCTGACGGATGAAGTGGTGGAAGGCTTGAACAAGGCGATGGCCGGGTTCAAGGCTAGTGGCACATATTAAAAATGAGTTCACCACAAAGTCACAAAGGCACGAAGAATAACGGAACAGGGACGGAGTGATTCATTGATGAGGTTCGATATTTCATTGGAAAGCATGAAAAAACAAGTTTTTATGTCTTTACACTTTGTGCCTTTGCGCCTTTGTGGTTCGCTCTTTTCGCTGTTTGGTTCTGATGATGCCGGGATAGAGGAGTAACGGGTGGCTTCAGCCAAGGAAATACGAGGCCAGATCAAGGCCATTCAGAACACCGCCAAGATTACCAAGGCGATGGAAATGGTGGCCGCCAGCAAGATGCGCAAGGCGCAGGAGCGAGTGCTGGATGCACGCGCCTATGCTGAAGGTGTGGCACGCGTGGTAGCTAATCTGATGCAGGCGCATCCTGAGTACAGGCATCCGTTCTTTATCCATCGTGAAGAAGTCAAACGCATTGGCATTATTCTTATTACTACCGACAAGGGTTTGTGCGGCGGGTTGAACACCAATGCTCTGCGTCTGGCGGTGAAAACGATGAAAAAATTGGGAAAAGCCGAATTTGAAGTGATCAATATCGGCCGCAGGGGAGGCGCCTTCATGCGCCGTGTTGGCGTGAATGTCAGTGGCAGTGTGGAAAACATATCCGATACGCCCGAATTGACTGATATCCTTGGTGCGGCCGACCTGGCCATTGAGCAATACACGAAAGGACATTTTGATGAGGTGCATCTGCTGTACAGCGAGTTCGTGAATACCATGACACAAATTCCAAAACTTACGCAGTTGTTGCCCTGTCCGCCAACGGATGAACCATCCCACCCGGGATACTGGGACTACCTGTACGAACCGGACAGCCAGGTTGTGCTGGATGGTTTGCTCAAACGTGCGTTTGAATCACTGGTATATCATGGAGTGCTTGAAAACAAAGCCTGTGAACAGTCAGCGCGTATGGTAGCCATGAAGAGCGCCACGGATAATGCCAAGGACATCGTGAAGGATTTACAGATTACCTATAACAAGGCGCGGCAGGCGGCGATTACGCAGGAGCTGGCGGAAATTGTCGCAGGCAGTGCCGCAAATTGAAAAGCGGGGACAGTTTACTTTCTTCCAGGCGGAGCCTGAACGGAAAAAGTGAAACTGTCCCCGTTTTTCAATTTGTAAGTCAGATTCGGAAGAGAGGTCAGATAAAATGAGTGTTGGAACAATAGTACAGGTGATTGGTCCGGTGGTAGATATCCGTTTTGAAGCGGGATCGTTGCCGGGCATTTACAATGCGCTGGTGATTGAAGAGGTGCATCTTACCCTCGAAACACAGCAGCACCTTGGTGACAATACTGTCCGGGCGATTGCGCTGGGCACAACCGATGGTTTGCGCCGGGGTATGGAAGCGAAAGATACGGGTGATGCCATCAAGGTGCCGGTGGGTGAGAAAACACTTGGCCGCATCATGAATGTGCTGGGCGTTGGCATTGACTTTGAGGGTGAGGCCGTGAAATCCGAGGAGCGCTGGCCGATTCACCGCGCCGCGCCCACATTCGAGGAACTGGCTCCGGCGCAGGAGATTCTTGAAACCGGCATCAAGGTGATTGACCTGATGGCCCCGATTGCCAAGGGCGGCAAGGTTGGCCTGTTCGGCGGCGCCGGCGTTGGAAAAACCGTGAACATGATGGAACTCATCAATAACATCGCCAAGGCGCACGGTGGTTATTCCGTATTTGCCGGTGTGGGTGAGCGTACGCGAGAAGGCAATGATTTCTACTATGAAATGAAGGAATCCAATGTTCTGGACAAGGTGGCGCTGGTATATGGTCAGATGAATGAGCCGCCAGGCAACCGTCTGCGTGTGGCGCTGACGGGTCTGACAATGGCTGAGTATTTCCGTGACGAAGGGCGCGATGTGTTGATGTTCATCGATAATATCTACCGTT
>CAZJRL010000026.1:0-16209 GCA_964548425.1 uncultured Zetaproteobacteria bacterium
TGGAGCCCCTTATTATGGTTTTTCTGGGGGTTGTGATTGGTGGACTTGTGATTTCCATGTATCTGCCAATCTTTAATATGGCTTCGGTGATTTAATGCAAAACGGACAGGGCTAACCTGAAATATTTATGGGGCAGGACACGTATCGACCGCCCGGTTCACAGGCGGAACTCAATGATGGAAGTGGCCATCAGATAAAGCGCCTGCTTGCGGCCAGGTGCATTATTGCAGTGTTGTTATTACTCATTGTTGCTTTCTTTTATTTTTATCCTTTACCCAAGGTACAAAGTGGCATGTTGATTGCTGCGGCGTTACTTCAGGCGCTGTTGCTTCTGGTACAATGGTTGTTGACAAACACCGGCGTTTCCCGTGGTGCTCAGGTGGGCTTCCAGCTTCTGGGCGATATGTTGCTCGTATCAGTTCTTCTCTTTGTCACAGGCGGGCTGGATAGCCCCTTCGCCCTGCTGTTTGGCCTGCTCATTATTGCAGCCGGAACACAGACACAGGCGATGCTGGCGATTACAGTGGCTGTTGCCGCAAGTGCTTGTTATCTGGGCAGTGTCTATCTGGTTGCGTGGCATGACCAGCATGTGATTTCCGTTAATGAATCACTGACTGTTTTGATGCAGGTGTCTGCTTTCCTGCTCGTTGGTGGGGTCATGGGCTATATTGCGCGCCACCAGAAGCAGTTGGTTGCTGAGGGTTCGCAAGTTGTTCGCCTGCATCGCAAGCTGAAAACACTGCATAGCCAGGTGATGGAAACCATGCATGACGGTGTACTTATTCTGGATGGCGCATGCTATATATCGGACTGTAACAGGGCTGCATGTTTCATGCTGGCTGAAGGTGTTGATATCCGGGGGAAACTCTTGTTCCGGATCATGCATTTGCCTGCACAACTGCGACGTTTTTTTGAAGAAAGAAACAGACGTGCCTGCAGGTGTGAATATGAAAGGAAGGGGCGGATCATATTGATCATGGCAACGCAGATGCCAGGAGGCGATGATCTGGCTAAATGGTTATTATCCATGGTGGATATAACGGATGTTCGCCATCTTGAACAGAAACTGGCAGCTCAGGAAAGGCTGGCTGCCATGGGGCGTATGGCTGCCATGCTGGCACATGAAATTCGTAATCCTCTACAAAGCATTGGACAGGCCATTGAAATCCTGTCAGACGGACAGAGTCATCAACGCCGGGAAGCTGGTCATATTATGCAGGAGGAAGTGCAGCGACTTGATCACCTGGTATCGGATATGCTGAATTATACACAACCCTTGTATCCCAAGTCCGAACGGACCGTCATATCAGATGTCATCAATGCTGCGGTCAAACAGGTTGATGTACAGGGAAACATGGATATCAATTTAAATTGTACGGTCGATGAGTTTGCCATTGACGCCGATCATTTACGGCTGATTCTCGACAACCTGTTACGTAATGCGGTGCACGCAAGTCCTGCGGCAGGCAGTGTTTATGTCCGATTTAATGCGGTGGTTCATAGACAATGGAAACTTGAAGTGGAAGATGAAGGCGGAGGTGTGCCTGAAACCATGAAGAAACATTTGTTTGAACCCTTTGTCAGCAGCAAACCGGATGGTGCGGGATTAGGGTTGGCTACAGTGTGGCAGGTATGCCAGTCCAATGGCTGGAGAATCACAGTGGATGATGTAAGGGAGAATGGCAGGAAAAAAGGGGCAGTGTTTACTGTGACGGGGGTCATTCCCGTAGTAGAAAATGTATCCGAAGGAGAAAAATTTGGCCGGCGTATTACTGGTTGAAGACGACAGGAATGCCCGTCGTATTATGGCGCTCGGTCTGGAGGGGAAAGGCCATGAGGTGACTACCTGCAGTGGACCCGATGAAGCTATGACGGCATTAATGCAAGAGCACTTTGATGTTGTATTGACTGATTTGCGTATGGAAGGAAGGGATGCGGGCCTGGATGTGGTACGAATGAGTGTGCGTGAACAACCGGAAGCCCGCGTATTGCTTGTGACCGCTTATGCCAGCGCCGAGACAGCGGTGGAGGCTTTGAAAGAGGGCGCATTTGATTATCTGACCAAACCGGTCTCCGGTGAAGATCTTGCGCAGGCTGTAGAAGTTGCGTTGGCGGATATCGAAGAAAACAGGGGACAGGGGACAGGGGACAGAAGGCGGAGGACGAAGGGTGAAAACCAGGGGATGGAGGATAGAAGACAAAAGGATGAAGGCTTAATCGGGCAATCTATTTCCATGCGGCGTGTTCGGGAACGGCTTTTACGTGCGGCCAGAAGAGATTTCACTGTGCTGATTTCCGGCGAGTCCGGTACGGGAAAAGAAATTGCCGCCCGTTTCGTTCACACGCATTCCGGCAGACGTTCCGGCCCCTTTGTACCGGTGCATTGTGGTGCGATTCCTTTTGATCTTTTCGAATCTGAACTGTTCGGCCATGTCCGGGGGGCATTTACAGGCGCCGAGAGTGATCGTGCCGGTTTGATGGAGTCAGCGAATAGTGGCACGTTATTTCTTGATGAAATTGGGGATATGCCTCTGGCTATTCAGGTTAAACTGTTGCGAGCACTTCAGGATCATCAGGTGCGGCGTGTCGGGGCGGAGGAAGAGCGGAAGATCGATATCCGCATTGTCGCCGCAACCAACCGTGACCTGGCCGCAGAGGTTAATCGCGGTAACTTTCGTCAGGATCTGTTTTATCGTTTGAATGTGGTGCCGGTGCACATGCCACCTTTGCGGCAGCGCCGGGAAGATATTCCTCTGCTGGTGGATCATCTTCTGGCGCGCTGGTCTCAGGGAGATAAACGGCTACATCTGGCGCCGGATACAATAGAAAAACTGGCCAGCTTTCCTTTACCCGGCAATGTGCGTGAGCTGGAGAACCTCTTACAGCGAATGATTGCTCTTGCGGATGGCCCTCTTCTCCCCTCATCCATTCTGGATGAATTACGTGCAGAGGAAACTCCGGGGAAAGAATTATCTCTGCGGCAGTTGCAGGAAGAGGATGTGAACCTGGATGATGCCCTGGAAGGCGTGGAACGCCGACTGGTGCGCCAGGCGCTGGATGAAAGCCATGGTAATATTACCATGGCCGCAAAACGGCTTGGTGTCAGTTTTCGTTCATTACGTTACCGCTTGCACAAGCTGGGGGTCAAGACATAGTGATTTCCATGCCTCTTCTTGTGGGCGTGTGCGTGTTGTTGGGGTTGATCTTTGGCAGCTTTGCCAATGTACTGGTATACCGCTTGCCAAAGGGCGAGTCCATTGTTACACCCGGTAGCCGTTGCCCGTCCTGTGGTCACGCGATCGCATGGTTTGAAAATATTCCGCTGGTTTCCTGGCTGGCGCTAAAGGGGCATTGTCGTTACTGCAGGGAAACCATACCTGTGCGTTATCCCCTGCTGGAATTGTGCATGGGATTAACATGGGGGTACATGGCGTGGCATTTTGGTTGGAGCTCGGGACTGGTGATGGCTTTGACTCTCAGTATGATATTATGGGTATTGACATGGATTGATCTGGAGACCGGTTTGCTTCCCAATGCAATAACCTTGCCGGGTATCGGTATCGGTATCATTTTCAGCATGGTTACAGGGCATATGATGGATGGCGTGCTTGGTGCTGTGGCGGGTTATGGCGTATTTTGGCTGGTTGCCAGGATATTTTTCCTTTTAACGAACCGTGAAGGCATGGGATACGGCGATTTCAAACTGCTGGCCATGCTGGGCGCTTTTCTGGGTTGGCAGGCACTTCCCTTTATCATCTTTCTTTCATCGGTATGCGGCGCAGTTATTGGCAGCCTGTATTTACTGCTGGCACGCAAACATATATATACACAAATCCCCTTTGGACCCTGGCTCGCTGTATCGGGGATGATATGGTTATTGTGGGGGCCCGGGTTTCTCAGCTGGTATCTTAAGCTGTACTCTTTATGAACCTGCAGGCCAGGATGAGCCGGATATGAACAGGATAGCACGGGTCGGGCTGACCGGAGGTATAGGCAGCGGAAAATCGACCGTAGCACAGATGTTCTCGGAATTTTCAATTCCGGTTCTGGACCTGGATGAAGTTGGCAGGAATCTGACGTTACAGCCGGGTTATCTTGCGATGCTGGTCAATGCATTCGGTGACAGGATATTACACATTGATGGAACACTGAACCGTCAGGAACTTGCTCGTATCTGCTTTTCCGATACTGAAAAAACAAAGTGTCTGAACCGGATCATGCATCCGCTTATCTGGCAAGAGGCGGAAGTATGGCTGGCCCGCCAGCATGCGTGCTACGCATTGATTGAGGCGTCTGTATTGATCGAGTCTGGTGGTGTTTCGCGTATGGATGATGTGATCGTGGTACTGGCCGATGAATTTGTTCGCCGCAAACGCGTAATGGCCAGCAGGGATATGGATGCAACGCAATTTAATGCTGTTATTCAACAGCAATGTGATGATCATATGCGATACACGACAGCAGACTATGTCATCAGGAATAATGCTGATTTGCCCGGTTTACGCGAAGAAATCAATAAGCTGCATGATCAGCTCATACAGAAATATTCAATGGTTGGTTGACAAAAACACGCATCAGGTGTAGCAATTGCCTATTGTCGTTAACTGGCGATTCTTTTTCCAATAACCCACCATTGTTCGTTTAATACCAATTAATCATCGTTTCCCGGAGTGAAAATACCGTGTCATCCAATGTTTCTGATGTAAGCCCCCAATCTGTTGATACAGAAAATGAAATAGCCATACAGGAAAAACCTGTAGCTCGTGGACGACGGCGGAAACCGGATATAGATGCTGGAAATGAAAAGCCTGTTGCACAGGGGGAAAAGTCAGATCCATCCACGGACAACCAGGAAACGGACGAAGGACGTCCACCACGTTATAGCGGGCACGGTGGAAACCGTGCGCGGCGCAAAAATGGTGATAATCGTGGTCACCGGCACAGAAATGATCATGCCGAGGAGCCGAGGTCTGAGGAAGCTAAAGGTATTCAGATGAACCTGCGTGATGTTTCACGGATGGAGCCGCAGGCATTGCTTGAACTGGCCGAATCCCTTGGTATTGAAAACGCCGCAGGCATGCGTAAGGCAGAGCAGGTCTTCGCCATTCTCAAGGCGCATGCCCAGCGAAGTGGCACGCTGTACAGTGAAGGCGTGCTTGAAATCCTGCCTGACGGTTTTGGTTTCCTGCGCTCACAGGAGGCAAATTATCTGGCGGGTCCTGATGATGTTTATGTTTCCCAGAATTTGATTCGTCGTTTTTCACTGCGTAAAGGGGATACGGTGTCGGGCGAGATTAAGTCGCCGCGTTCAGGTGAACGCTATTTTGCACTCAAGACCATTGATCTGATTAATAGTGAAGAACCCAAGGTTGCCAAGACCAAGGTGCTGTTCGACAACCTGACACCATTGTACCCGGAACGTGGACTAAGTATGGAAGTGGAAGGCTCCAAAGATATTACCGGACGGGTGATTGATATTGTTTCTCCCATTGGCGGTGGGCAGCGAGGCTTGCTGGTAGCGCCGCCACGAACCGGTAAGACCATGATGATGCAATCCATTGCCCATTCCATCGAGGCCAATCACCCCGATGTTGTTTTGATGGTGTTGCTGATTGACGAACGCCCCGAAGAAGTCACCGATATGAAGCGGTCGGTGAAGGGGGAGGTGATTTCATCCACTTTCGACGAACCGGCGCAGCGCCATGTGCAGGTAGCCGAAATGCTGATTGAGAAAGCCAAACGCCTGGTAGAACATGGTAAGGATGTGGTGATCTTGCTGGATTCCATCACCCGGCTGGCCCGTGCCTACAATACCGTGGCGCCGTCTTCCGGCAAGATTTTATCCGGAGGCGTGGATTCCAATGCTTTGCATCGTCCCAAGCGATTCTTTGGTGCGGCACGTAATATTGAGGGTGGCGGAAGCCTGACAATTATTGCCACTGCACTGGTGGATACCGGAAGCAAGATGGATGAAGTTATTTTCGAGGAATTCAAGGGCACAGGCAACATGGAGATCAAGCTGGAGCGGAAGCTCGTGGACAAACGCGTTTTCCCGGCTATTGATATCGCACCATCAGGGACACGCAAGGAAGAATTACTGATTGATCGCGAGGTGCTACAGAAGATCTGGATACTGCGCAAGATCCTTTCCCCGATGGGGGCTGTGGATGCTATGGAATTCCTGCAGGATAAGTTGGGCCAGACAAAGAACAATGCGGAATTTTTTGACAAGATGAATCAGTAAAAAGGCCATTCACGGCCTTCTTTATATCAACAGATTAGAGATTGCTTCGCTTCGCCCGCAATGACAAGAATGGGTTATTCTGGACTTTTAACGAAAACATCAGTGTTGATGAGCAGGTAGTCCAGTAGCGGATTAGCATTGGCCGCGAGTAAATGGTACATATTTTCAAATCCGTCATTACCACCATAATAAGGATCCGGAACATCCGGCACGGGATGCGTTTCCGATTCAAACTGGCGCATCATCAGTACGCTTTCCCTGTTTGCCCCCATAGCCAATAAATCGTTTTTGTTATCCGCATCCATGGCTACGAACCAATGCCAGTCGAGAATGTCCGAAGATGTAATTTGCATGGCCCGGTGCCAGCTTAAGTCAATCCCGTGTGCCCTCGCTGTCGCCGATGACCGGGTATCGGCGCCGCTGCCAATGTGCCAGTCACCCGTGCCCGCGGAAGCAAAGTGAAATTGCTTGTCCAACCCGCGGGCCAGAGCGCGTTGGCGTACGATAGCTTCAGCCAGAGGGGAACGGCAAATATTTCCCAGGCAGACAAACAATACGCGGGAGGCGGAAAAGGTGGAATCAGCTCTATTCATATGTTGTTCCGTTCAAGATGCAAGAGCTGATCCCATCTTTTTCTTTTGGGCATTGTGTTCTGCCTGTGAAGGGCACAGGTAGGCAGGGGTAACAAAACGGGAAAGTTTTTCCGGATGAACAATCTGGTCTGCATACTGACTGGCAAGCATTGCCAGAGCCTCACAGCGTGAGCGTTCAAGTGGCAGGCGCTTCCACCCATCCAGTTGCCTCGCGGGTTCCGTATGTGATATACAGGCAGCGGCTGGCATGCCGAGGATTTCATCCCACAGCAGTATCTTGTCATCTTGTAATGATTCACCCGCCTGATAAAGACCAAGCCATGCACAGCCTGCACGCGCATCTTCAATCACCCTGACAGAGCCACGCTCACGGGATTGCAGGGATGTAATGGCCAGCGATGAAATTTTCAGCACAGGAAGATGAAGTCCCGCATTGATGCCGGCTATTGAAGCGGCAGCGACACGCAGACCGGTAAATGATCCGGGGCCTATGCCGACCACGAGCAGTTGCAAGTCATTCCATTTCAGTCCGGCTTTGGTGAGCAGGTTTTCCAGCATGGGAAGGAGGGCCTGTGAATGAGGTTTGTCAGACTGGCTGGCGGCATAAAATGATCCGCTATCATGTCTGAGCAAACAGGCGCAGGCAGGCCCGAAAGCGGCATCAAGCGCCAGAATATTCTGCTTCATTCCAATTGGCGCAGGAAGTTGGTGAATTCTTCTCCATATTTCTGATGGAGCTTGCCCAGTTCCACATTAGCCATGAGAAATCCTAATGGATTGCCTGCATCGAAGCGTTTTCCCTCAATGATGACGCCGTAAACGGGTTCCTCATGCGCCAGACGGGCCACGGCATCGGTCAGTTGAATTTCTCCCTGCTTGCCGGGAGCCGTTTCAGCCAGCAATTCAAACAGGCGCGGTGTGAAGATATAACGGCCAATAATCGCCAGATCGGAAGGCGCTTCTTCCGCTTTTGGTTTTTCCACCATATCCTGTAGCCGGAGCAGTCCGTTTTTCTCCCGGCTGGCCTGAACGATACCGTAGCGATTGACCATATGCGCCGGAACCTGCATCAGACCAATGACGGAGCACCCTGTTTTCTCGTGGATGTTGCGCAGCTGTTGCATGACGGGTATGTCGGCAATAATCAACTCATCAGCCAGCGCGACACCAAACGGTTCGTTGCCGACCCAGTGAGCAGCGCAAGCCACGGCATGCCCCAGACCCAGAGCCTGCTTCTGCCGGACATAGACCACTTCGGCCATGCGTGAAATATGTGATACTTCGCGAAATATTTCATACTTGCCGGCAGATACCAGATTTTCTTCCAGTTCGGCAGAGATATCGAAATGATCCTCAATAGCGCGTTTACCGCGCCCGGTTACCATAATGATTTCATCCATGCCCGAAGCCAGCGCCTCTTCGACGCTGTATTGAATCAGTGGCTTGTCAACGATGGTGAGCATTTCCTTGGGACTGGCCTTGGTGGCGGGCAGAAAGCGGGTGCCAAGTCCGGCTGTCGGGAAAATAATTTTTTTCAATATTTTTTTCATAGCATGAAGCTATGAAAAAAAACTACAAACGGCCATAGGAATGCAGTCCGGACAGATACATGTTGACACCGACAAAGCAGAATACAGTGATCAGAAATCCTGCGACCGTCCACCATGCCAGCGAACGACCCTGCCATCCATGTGAAACACGCACATGCAAATAGGCGCCATAGGTTAACCATACAATCAATGCCCAGGTTTCCTTGGGATCCCATGACCAATAGCCACCCCACGCTTCGGCTGCCCATGCTGCTCCCAGAATCGTGGCCAGTGTAAATGCCGGGAAACCAACGGCAACGGCTTTATAAGACAGCTGATCAAGCTGGTCGAGTGACGGGAATACCGCCAGAAGGCGGGAGTTCCCACCATTTCTTTCCAGACGATCACGTACCAGATAAGCCATGCCCGCACCACAGGCCACGGCAAAGGAACCATAGCCGATAAAATTCATCGGTACATGAATCTTCATCCAGTAGGACTGCAATGCCGGAACCAGCGGTTTGATTTCAGCGTGCCCATGGGCGGAAAGCCAGATACCAAAGAACACACCGGCGGAGACGAGGGCCATCACGAAGGCTCCCATGGCTTTGGCCTGATAACGCCGCTCCAGTGCCAGATAAACTATCGTAGTGATGCAGAACAGCAGGATAAATACCTCATACAGATTTGAAACCGGTGCATGGCCGATTTCTACATCCAGCAGGTAGGATTCATACCAGCGCAGCAACAGCGCGGATGCGCCGGCATACACGCCAACCCAGGCGCTGGCTGTTGCCAGTTTGCCAACAATGGAGGCGGGCGCGAACAGATGTGTGATATACAAAAGGGCCGAGGCCAGAAACACGATATTCATGGTCATGATAATACTACCGGAAACCAGATTGGATTGATCGGCATAAGTGATAAGGTCTTTACCCGGCTCGAAGAAAGCCGCCAAGGTTGCCAGCAAAATCATCAGCAAGGCGCCATCCAGCCATGCGACAAGATTGACCGATATCCTGGATTCAGTGATGCCGGGTCTGAGCATTGATACGGCGATACCGCCCGCAAGTCCTGCCGTGGCGCCCATGCCAATCCAGCCAAACGATGATGGTGTCAGGAAATACAATAATCCGTCATCACCATAGCCGGTTGGTCCGTACATGGCATAGGCAGAGATGCCTGTAATGGCACCCAGATAGGCACAGAAACGGGCAAAGCCGGGCAATCCCCGGTTGATGGTTTCAAAATTAAAACGCGTTGCAGTGATTACGGCCATATTTAGCCCCCTTTTTGTAGATCGGCCGCAAAAGCATCTTCCATTTTCATTAAAAGTCCATGAAATTCCTGTTCAAAACCCAGTTTGTTACGGAGGGTCATGCCACCCATGCTGATTTCAACATGCTTACCCTTCTTTTCCAGGACCAGCCATAACTTGCGGTGTGGCATATAAAACATAATACACAGACCTATCACCAGAGCGGCGCTACCTACCCAGACAATATTCATACCGGGATCCTGCGCCAGTTCCAGTCCTGTATAATAAACCTGATCATAATCCTCCAGCACAGGGACAAAAGGCCATGGCACACGTGACAGATTATTCATGGCCTGAATCACGCGTGCCCCCATCTGTTCAAAATTTGCCGGGCGCTTATTACCAAATACCTTGTTCATGGCTGATTTGTAGGCTGCAAAATTGGCAGTCTGTGAATTGTTTCCCTTTTTCTTTTGCAGCACGTTAACGAAGCTCTTGTAAAGCTTCCAGTCTGTCGGTTTGCTGAAATCCAGACCCAGAGAGAATGGTTCATAATCACGATCTTCACCGGTGATGGAAACCATCATCAGGTTGCCACGATCCTGCCCGTTCATGACAAACGGACGCATGAAACTCTTGACTTTGACTGGTTTCAGCCCTGGCCCACGCAGGATGAATTCGACGGCAGGACCCAGATCCTTGAACTGCTTAGGCTCCCCCGGATTGGCCATATTTTCGATATTAAAGGGGCGAAAATTGGTCAGCTCAAGGCTGACGCCGGTCTTCGAATCACGCCATGTTTTATACACGCCGGTTTTTACGGTTTCACTCTTTCCAGTGTCGAGATGGAACAGTTTCAAACGGATATCTGAACCGCCATCACCAAAGCTGGCCTGATAGATACGCACACCTTTGTAGAACAGGGGTTCGTTGACGATGATGTTCTTGTGATCAATGACCGTTTTTCCATGATCAATAATGGACAGGGTGCTGCGAAATTCCTTGGGCATGCCAGTCGGATAGAAATCAATAAAGAAATCATCACAGCGGATGTCGAATGGCATCTTCAGATGGCCTGTCCCCGTACCCTTGACGAAGCTTATGGTATTGTCAGTACCGCCTTCGACGACGGTCATCGTACCACGGAAACCGTAATGTGCGCCGATCCAGCCACCGATCAGAATAATGAGAATGGCACCGTGTACGAGGATGTAGCCCCATTTATTCCAGCGGCCCTTGTCAGCACGGATATATGTTTTACCGTTATCTTCAGCTGTTTTCTGTTCCCAGCCGGAGAGGCAGGATTGAGCGGTTTCAATGGCTTGCACCACTTCAGTCCGGTTCAGTTTCCAGTGTTTCAGATGGTGAAACCGTTGCAGGGATTTGTCTTCAATGACCACCTTGCGTCTGCGCATATCCCTGAGCATACGTGGCGTGTTGCGCCATAAGCACACGCCAAGTGAAAGCATCAAAAAACCCAGCAGACCAATAAACCAGCCGGTATGATACATGTCGAACAGACCGAGTGTTTGAAATACATGATACCATAAGGGGCCAAATTGCCTGAGATAATCAGTTTGAATCTGATTCTGCAACAATACAGTGCCAATCACACTGGCCAGGGCAAGCACCACCAGCAGCGCAATAGCCAGAGACATCGAACTCAGACGATCAAACCAGGATTTGAACCAGATGGGCATATTCATGGGCTGCGCATCCTAGATGAGTGTCGTGTGTAAAAAAACAACGTTTTTTTAGGGCTTATTTCAGGGGGGCTATTTAGCATGCATGTGAAACAGGTATGATTAAAAGTGTTTCACCGCAGAGGGTGAAAACGGCCTTTTCTCCAGAGCAGGATTGCAGAAGGAGTGTTATCCTGCGTCTCACCTGTGATGACGTTACTGATATAACGATGCCAGCGCGCATGCAGTTGCCGGTCAGGCGTTTGTACGCAGCCTCCCCGGCGATTCAGGCTGCTGGAAAGAATTAACCCGCCATTTAATGCTGCCAGGCGTTGGCAGATTGTATCGGCATCGACGCGCAGGGCGATTCGCCCTCTGGCATAACAGGCGCGGGGTAAGCCCGGCCGTCCCGGGAGCACGAACGTTGTATTTCCGGGCCATGATTGTTGCATGGCCTGGCGCAGGGGGGGTGATAGATACCGGGTGTAGCGCATGGCTGTATGTATGGAGTCGGCAATGAAAACAAAGGGACCTTGCCGTTGTTTGAATTGTTGCAGCCGCTGCACGGCTCGTGGACAGAAGGGTGAAGCCGCGACACCGGCAATGGTTGATGTGAGATGGGCAACGAGTTTT
This sequence comes from uncultured Zetaproteobacteria bacterium, assembly GCA_964548425.1. Taxonomy (GTDB): domain Bacteria; phylum Pseudomonadota; class Zetaproteobacteria; order Mariprofundales; family Mariprofundaceae; genus JAUZQZ01. Next base: position 11,940 of record CAZJRL010000026.1, read on the forward strand.
CCCTGTTGCAGCGTGCGTGCTGCGCGCAGCACGCGCAGTTTACGGCGGATGATCATAAGGAGTTAATCTTCCGGTTGGGAAATGGCCTCACGCGCTGCGCACAGTTTATCCGCCAGCAAGGCATCGGATTGCGCCAATATCTGCACAGCCAGGATTCCGGCATTTTTTGCGGCATTGACGCCGACGCATGCCACGGGAATGCCCGGCGGCATCATCACCGTTGAAAGCAGGGCGTCCTGTCCCTGTAGCGGTCCCGCCGAGATAGGTACGCCAATGACAGGCTGAACGGTTTTGGATGCAACGACTCCGGCCAGATGCGCTGCCATACCGGCAGCGCAGATAAACACCCCGCATCCGGCTGCCTCGGCATCATGCACAGCCTTGATGGTCGCTTCCGGCGTGCGGTGCGCCGAACGGACCAATACCTTATGCGGCACATTGTATTCGTCGAGTACGGCGGATGCCTGCTCCATAATGGACATGTCGCTTTTGCTACCCATCAATATCAATACTTTGATCGCTTTCATGATTCAAACCTCATTATTTTACCGCAGAGTACGCAAAGTCTCGCAAAGGAAACCCGAAACGGGTAAAGCCTGGAGACTGAATCTACACCTTGGCGTGGGCGTTCGTCCCTTTATATCGTGCCTTTACTCTGCGTAACTTTGCGGTTATGTGTTTTTTCCCGTGCCACGGCGCGGTAACCGATGTCTTTGCGGTAAAAGCTACCGGGCCAGTCAAGATATTTCAAAGCAGTGTAAACGGTTTGTTGGGCTTCGGCTACGCTATCACCCAATGCCGTCACCCCCAGCACGCGCCCGCCGCTGTTCACGATCGAACCGTCTTTTTCGCCGGTCCCGGCATGAAATACGGTGGTTCCTGCTGCTTCCACGTCATCCAATCCGCCAATGACTTGTCCTTTAGTAAAACTTCCCGGATAACCATCCGAGGCGATGACGACGGTGAGCGCCGCGCGATCGTCCCAGTCCAACGTCACGCCATCCAGCCGTTTCTCCGCCGCTGCCAGCAGCACTTCGCCAAGATCGGATTTCAACCGGCTCATCAGTGGCTGGCACTCAGGGTCGCCGAAACGGACGTTGAACTCCAGCGTCTTTGGCCCGTCATCGGTCAACATAATGCCGGCATACAGCGTGCCGATGAACTCAATGCCATGTGCCTTCAACGCCTTGATAGTCGGCCGTGCGACGGTCTCCAGCACCTGTTCCGCGATGTCGGGTGTTACGCACGGGGCGGGTGAATAAGCACCCATGCCACCGGTGTTCGGTCCCCTGTCGCCATCCAGCAATGCCTTGTGGTCCTGACTGGAATCCAGCGGCAGAATCACATCGCCGGAGACGATGAACAGGCAGGATGCCTCCTCGCCTTCGAGAAATTCCTCAATTACCACCTCGTGTCCCGCCTCACCGAAGGTATTGCCCGCCAGCATGTCGCGCGCCGCGGCTTCCGCCTCATCAGCGGTTTGCGCCACAATTACGCCCTTGCCGGCGGCCAGTCCCGATGCCTTGATGACCACGGGGGCGCCAAAGCGGCGGATACAGTCCGCTGCCGCTTCAGGGTCGGTATGGGTTTCAAATTTCGCGGTCGGCACGTTGGCTTCGTCCATCAGTGCTTTGGCGAACGATTTGCTGCCTTCGAGTTTTGCGGCTTTCCGGTCGGGGCCGAAGACAGCAAGGCCCTCTGCACGGAGACGGTCAGCAAGCCCTGCCACCAGTGGAACTTCCGGTCCGACAACAACCAGTTGCGGCTGCTCATTCCCCGCCAAAGCGACAAGCCCGTCAATATCTCCCGCATTGATGTTGATACAACGTGCGTCCTTCGCGATACCGGGATTACCCGGTGCGCAGATAACTTCCGAAACCGAGGGTGAACGTTTCAGCTTCCAGCACAGCGCATGTTCGCGGCCCCCACCGCCGACTACCAGAACCTTCATGGATCAATCTCCATTAGACACAGATTAACGCAGATATTTGCAGAACGAATTTTACTGTGTAAATCAGCGTTCATCAGCGTCGAATTCAATGCCTGAAATGGCGGATGCCGGTGAAGATCATCGCAATGTCCTTCTCATCGGCGGCAGCAATCACTTCCTCGTCACGGATTGATCCTCCAGGCTGGATGACCGCGGTGGCGCCTGCATCAGCCAGCGCGTCTACACCGTCACGGAACGGGAAGAAGGCATCGGATGCCACCGCCGAACCCTTGATCGCCTCACCGCCGTGCTGAGCGGCAATGCGCGTGGAGTTGACCCGGTTCATCTGGCCTGCTCCGACACCCAGCGTCACGCCATCTCTGGCGAACACAATCGCATTGGATTTCACATGTTTAGCCACGGTCCAGGCGAACAGCATGTCGTTCCATTCTGTTTCCGTCGGCGCACGTTTCGTCACGACCTTGCAGGCATCACGATCCAGTTTGTGCGCATCGCGCTCCTGTACCAGCAGGCCGCCATTGACCCGTTTGAATTCGAGGCCGCCGCGAACTGGTTCAGCGGACGGAGCGAGCATCAGACGCAGGTTTTTCCGCTCTTTTAATACTACGCGAGCGGCATCAGAGAAACCGGGGGAAATCACCACCTCCATAAAGGTTTCGGCAATCAGTTTTGCGGTTGCCCCGGTCAGCTCACGGTTAAAGGCTGCGATACCACCAAAGGCCGATACGGAATCGGCGGCGCGGGCGCGCTCGTAGGTCTCCGCCTGATTCTGACCGCTTGCGACGCCGCAAGGGTTGGCATGCTTGACGATAACCACGGCAGGATTACTGAAATCGCGCACCAGGGCAAAAGCGGCGTCGGCATCGGCAATGTTATTGTAGGAAATAGCCTTGCCCTGCAATACCGGGCAATTTGCAAGGGAGATGCCTGTATCCTCCGGATCAGCGTAAAAGGCACCCGCCTGATGCGGATTTTCCCCATAACGCAACTTATCCGCAGTTTTGATGAACTGGCGGGTGAAGATGTCGGGGAAGCGCCGTTTGGAACCATCAGCATTCAGCGCCGAGAAATGATTGGCGATGGCGCCGTCGTAGGCGGCTGTATGGGCGAAGGCCTTGATGGCCAGCGCACGGCGCTTGCTTTCATCCAGCGCGCCCTCATCCATCGCATCCAGCACCATGTTATAATCGGAAGGGTCGACGACAATGGTGACGAATCGATGATTTTTGGCTGAGGCGCGCACCATGCACGGACCGCCAATATCGATATTTTCGATGGCATCATCCAGCGTACAATCCTCTTTAGCCACGGCTTCACGGAAGGGGTACAGATTCACACAGACCAGGTCGATGGGCTCGATGCCGTGTTCGGCCATCGAAGCAATGTCGCCGGTATGATCACGGCGTGCCAGAATGCCACCGTGTACCTTCGGGTTTAGCGTTTTGACGCGTCCGTCCATCATTTCGGGGAATCCTGTGTAGTCGGAAACATCGCGGACAGGAATGCCGGCTTCGCGCAATACTTTCGCCGTGCCGCCGGTAGATAAAACTTCGATACCTCTGTCCACAAGTGACCGGGAGAATTCTTTTACCCCACGTTTGTCGGATACGCTGATTAACGCACGGGTTATTTTTGATTTATGGGCGGGCATGATTCAATCTCCAAAGACGGTGTACCCTAATGGTTCCTCATTTTGCACACACATAGGCCAGTAGCCGGAAATGTCAGAACAGACTGACAGGCCAGTTTAATTTTATCCTTCGGCACTGTAGCCTGCGTGGCGACCAACAGTTGTCAAGCGCCCTTAGCTCAGCTGGATAGAGTGGCAGCCTCCGAAGCTGCAGGCCAGTGGTTCGAATCCACTAGGGCGCACCACTTTTCTTTTATACCTGAATTTCAGTCTTTTCATGTATAAACATTGCAAGACATGAATCCGGGAGTTTTCACATCGTAAAATAAGCATCGACAGCGCAGAGTGATTCAGACATGCAGTTCTTCTTTGTCCTTGCCCTTTTCTCCGGACGGCAGGAATTGTCTGAGCAGTTCATCCAGCCAGTCCTGAAGTTTTTTCATGCCTTCGCGCACATCATCAAAGTCCCGGCTGGATAGTACGCCATCATTGTTGCGGTCCAGCGCATCAAAACTGCTTTGAATTTTAGGACGGATATGCCGCATAATTTCATCCATCGTGATTTTACCGTCATGGTTATTGTCATAATCCTTGAACGGGTGATCCGCGGCTGATACAGGCGTTGCGTACAGCACTCCTGCCAGCGCTATGCCTGCCAGTATCAAATTCATCCTTCGCATCTCGTGGAA
>CAZJRL010000027.1:0-13540 GCA_964548425.1 uncultured Zetaproteobacteria bacterium
TTCGGATAATGCGTAAAGTTTCCATTACTCTTAAATTATGCCTCATTTTTATCATGATTTCCGTGACCGGAATCACGGCAATTTACCTCTATTTCTCCATCGGCTTACCCAAACTTAACAATCTTTCGTCCTATCAACCACCCATGGTATCCCGTGTATACAGCACACATGGGGAACTGCTGGCAGAATATGCTGACGAACATCGTATTCTTACGCCATTAAACGCTATTCCACAACGTGTCAGAAATGCTTTCCTGGCTGCGGAAGACGAGCACTTTTACCAGCATCCGGGGATCAACCCTGCCCGCATACTTTCTGCTGCTATTGCCAATCTGGAAGCCGGGCACACTGTACAGGGCGGATCAACCATTACACAGCAGGTAGCAAAAAACTTCCTGCTTACTTCGGAGCGTACCTACTCCCGAAAAATACGGGAAATTATTCTTGCCCGCCGTATTGAGGAAAACTTCAGCAAGAATGAAATTCTTTATCTGTATCTGAATCAGATTTATCTGGGCCGTGGCGCCTATGGTGTGGCCAGTGCGGCATGGCGCTATTTCCATAAGCGTCTGGATGAACTGACGCTCGCCGAAGCCGCCATGCTGGCAGGCCTGCCAAAAGCCCCCGGCTATTATGCCCCACACCTGCATCCCGAGCGGGCTCTGAAAAGACGCAACACCGTGCTTCATATGATGCAAAAAAGTGGCTTTTCTTCAGCTACCGATGTGCAACAGGCGCTTGATGAACCGCTACAGGTTGCACCCTTGCCCAAAACAAAACTGACCAATGCCTATGCCAACCGGGTGTACCGTGAACTGGTCACCCTTTTTGGGGTAAAAACCCTGCGCCGCCAGGGGTTGACGATCATCGTGCCTTATGACGAACAGGCTGAAACTGCCGCCATTCATGCCGTGCGCAAGGGCGTACTGGCCATTGAGCAGCGCCAGCTTTATCGCTTCCCCGTACATCATGCGGAAGAAACATGGCCGGATATACTCACCACATGGGCCGAAACAAGGAAGGATACGGCAGACATACCTCTGGCTGATGACCAGACCATTCCGGCACTGGTCGAGGAAATCCTGCCGGAAGGCGGCCTGGTGATAAATGATGGTATCCGCCGTTGGCAACTCGCTAAGCCCAAATGGAAATGGGAAGATTATCCCAAACCGGAGCCTGAAATACCGGTGCAAAGTTCCAGTGAATCCGACGTTCCGGAAACGCAAAAGCGGCCACGCACATGGATTCCCGGTGATGAAATATGGCTGCAGGGAAATGGGCAGGGTGGCATACGTCTCACCCAGCCGCATTCGGTAGAAGCCGCACTCTACGCCATTGACTTGAAACACGGGACAGTACTGGCCCAGGTGGGAGGCTTTGACTATCACATGGGTGATTTTGACCGCGTTACCAAAGCCAGGCGCCAGCCGGGCTCCGCCTTCAAGCCATTCCTTTATACCACGGCAATGGATGCTGGCTTCACACCGGCCAGTATTATCATGGATTCTCCGGTCGTGTTTGAAAACCTGAAACAGGATGAATTCTGGCGTCCGGAAAACTACCGAAATCGTTTTGCCGGCCCTGTTACCCTGCGCAATGCACTGGAACATTCACGTAATTTAGCCTCTATCAAGCTATTGCAGGATATCGGCATCAACCGTTTCAAGCGTGCGCTTGGCAATTATCAGTTCCAGCACGATTTTCCACCGCAACTGGCGCTGGCACTTGGTGTCACGGAGGTGACGCTCAGGGAACTGACTGAATCGTACGCCGTGATTGCCTCCGGTGGCAAACGCTGGCAACCCGTAACCGTGCAGCAGGTACAGGATCGCAACGGACAGAGTTTGCACCGCTCCGTTGCCGGGCACCGTTGTCAGGTATGCCACGCCGATCCGGTGCTGGCGGTCAACGATTCCATGCAACCCGCCGAGCAAACCCTGGATTCGGTCAGCACCTTCCTGGTCACCAATATCATGCATGGTGTCATTCAGCGAGGCACCGGATGGCGGGCGCGGGCACTGAGACGCGTAGCAGCCGGCAAGACTGGCACCACCAATAAACAGGTAGATGCGTGGTTCATGGGCTTTACCCCACAAATCCTGACCGGCGTCTGGACAGGCCGTGACACGCCAACCAGCATGGGAAGGCATGAAACGGGTTCGAAAGCCGCTTTGCCTATCTGGCTTTCAGCCATGAAATCCTTCCACCGCGGGAAACCGAAAGAGGGCTTCACACCACCAGACGGCATTGAATGGGTAGTCATTGATCGCAAAACCGGAAAACTGCCGGGCCCGGATACAAAAAAACCGTTTCTTGAAGCCTTTCGCACCGGTACCGCACCCGCTGCAACGAATACGGGCAACCAGCAAACACCATCTTCTCCGGCACCGAAGAAAAAGGGCTTTTACGACCTTAATCTGTAATTCTTCACCGCAAAGGACACAAAGTTACGCAGAGTAAAAGCGAAACATAGAGGGCAGAGATGTCCCTGGATAATCGAATTTATCTCCAGTGCTGTTGGATTTTTCTCTTTTGCTCTTCCTTTGCGTAACTTTGCGTACTCTGCGGTGAACGCTCTTGATCCTATCTCAAGAATGCAAGCTAGCAGCAGGACTCTCCGCCGGAACCGGAATGCGTACCGCCCTTGGTCATGGACGCAGGCCGGCGCGTTCCGGCAGGAGCGCAAAACTTGCTTGGTCTGGATGTGTTGACAGGTTCAATCCCCACAAAATATTCACTGAACGGGCCCTCTGTCAGAAAACGGTAGGTATGCTGGCATACCGCCATACGCTCACCGCGGTAGTAAACATGGCCGTCATCATCATGCACCTCGGAAAACGGCCCTTTGTAAATGACGGCATGGCCGTAATCCAGGCATTCGGTATCTTCCGGTTTGGTTGCCATTAACGTCACTGACCGGAATTCAATTCCTTCCACCACCTGCCACGGTTTTTCGTCCCATTTATCAATGACTACGCCCATAAACCCGGTATCGAGGAATACTCTGATAAACTCGTGCTCCTGAAAGGCTCCTGAAATACAACCGCTCCACAGTTCCGGATCCTGTTGCAGGTGTTCAGGCACTTCTTCATCGGACACAATATCGGAAATCGCCACTCGGCCTCCGGGCTTGAGCACCCGGAAAATTTCATGAATTAACTGATCTTTCTCAACCGCATCCACAAGATTCAGCACACAGTTTGACACCACCAGGTCAACACTGTTATCGGCAACCAGCGGATGTTCACGCCGTTGCTCATGCTGGAACTGTTTCAGGGCAGTCAGATCATTGCTGTTTCTGACCGGATGTTTAAGCAGCCATTGTTCCGTTAATTGAAGGTCCAGCGCCAGATCCTGAATATAACCTTTATGGAAGGATACACGGTCACCACCAATCTTTTCAGCCATTTCAGCCTGATAATTGCGCGCCAGAGTCAGCATATCATCGTTCATATCAATGCCAATCACATGACCATCATCACCCACCAGTTGCGCTGCCATGTAGCAAATTTTGCCGCCGCCGCTGCCCAGGTCGAGAACCGTATCACCTTTGCGCACATACGCCGACGGATCTCCGCAACCATAGTCCTTTTCAATGATCTCTTCAGGCAGCAGATGTAACAGTTCCGGGTTATAATCTACCGGACAGCATAAATCTTCCTGACGCGACTCGGCACCCTCAGTATAGCGATTCAGTACGCTTGCCTGCATGCTCATGACTTTCACAACTCCTTATATCTGATGGTTTCGCAAGCGGTTCAGTATACCAAGAATTCGTTCCGGTTCCATACGCTGCATATAATCCGTATTCACAAACCCGTCCAGGATCACACCATTCCGGTCAATTACATAGGTCGCGGGCACGGGCAATTCAAAGCTGTCATCACCGTTCCAGGCCGAAAGGTCAATCCCGAACTTCGCGTAGATCGGACGTAGCGCCTCCGGCAACGTAAACACGATACCGAAATCCCTCGCCACCCGGTTTCCCTGATCACTCAGAACTGTAAACGCCAGCGCATGTTTCTCAGCCGTGGACAGAGCCTGATCCGGCAATTCAGGCGAAACAGCCATCAGTTGTGCGCCTGATTCTCTGATTTGGGATAGCGATTGCTGTAGCGCCTGCAATTCAAGGTTACAATAGGGACACCAGCCGCCTCGGTAAAAACTTAGCACCACCGGCCCCTGTGCCAGCACATCGGCAAGATGCACGCGACCACCTTTTGCATCGGGCAGCGTGAAATCCGGTGCGGTATCCCCGGCCTTCAGGCTATGCTCTGTAACACCGGAGTGTTCCAACACCTCGGCAGCCTGTTGCATAGTCTGTTGCACATCCGGGGGAATTTGCCCGGACATTTCCTGTTTCAAATGTTCAATTTTATCTTGTAATGACATAAGTAAGAAGCTATTCCAGCGCCCCGCCACAACTGGAACCCTGTCCGGCGGTACAGCCATAGCAGTGATCCATCACAACGATGGGGGTGCCTTCCATCTCCTTGTCAATCAACCCGGAAAGATGCGGGCGAAATTTTCCCTCTCCATGCAACGGCAGCCCCAACATCTGATTGAAGTCACAATCATAAACAAAACCCTGCCAGTCCACGCTGATCAGACTGCGGCACATCACACTATCCAAGTTCTCTTCACGATAGGCATCCCTGAGCAATTGCATATAACCATCGAATTGCCCCTTTGAAATCAGCGTGCTGCCAAAACGCTTAATCGGCATATTGGTGATGGTGAACAGGTGATTGAACACAATGCCGAAGCGCTGTTTCAACTCCGTCTTATAGGCTGCTTCCAGAACCTCCTGATCGGGCGGAAGGCTCGGCCCCTGCGGATTGTAGACAAGGTTCAGGATTAACTCTGATCCTTCTCTGCCATAACCCAATGCATTCAGGCGTTTCAAAGCATCCATGCTCGTCCCGAACACACCTTTACCACGTTGGGCATCCACGTTATCTTCCAGATAACAGGGTAAGGACGCTACAACCTCCACCTGATGTTCGGCCAGGAATGCCGCCATATCTTCATAACCGGGTTCTTCAAGAATGGTTAAATTACAACGATCCATCACCTTGATACCCAGTGTTCGTGCACGCTTGACAATATCACGGAAATGCGGATTCATTTCCGGCGCCCCGCCGGTTAAGTCCAGTGTTTCAACGCTGGATGCAGCCAGATATTCAAGTACAGTCCGAACACTTCCCTCACCCATAATTTCCTTGCGTCTCGGACTGGCGTTGACATGGCAATGCAAGCATGTCTGATTGCACAGATAGCCCAGATTCACCTGTAACGTTTCCAGTTTCTTCCGCTGAATCGCAGGGAAATCACTCTGTTTCAGTAATGGTAAAGTTGCGTGCACGCTGTATTTACTCCGGTTCTACAGGAAATACTGATTCATTTGCAAAATCTGATTCTAGCCGCATCGTGGCATAGTCGTAAATGGCAGCAATCTCTTACGTGATGATGCACGGTAATGGCGGAAACAATATTTTCTTTTCCCGTGCTGATCGTGGCAGGTTTTTACTCCTGCTTCAGGAAGGTATTAAACGATATGGACACGGTCAATACGAATAGAATTCCCTGACACGCACTGCTACAGTGAGCAGGGCAGTAAAGAACTGGGAGAGTAATGTATGATTGCAAGACCTGTTACCCCAAATCCTTGGCAAATTAACAAAACCGGATCAAGGCAATTCACAGGAAAATTGCTTGCGCTATTACCTTGGGATCGTACCATCCGTGACGTTAAATCGATACAAGCAAGGACAGTACAATTTTGTGTCGGCCATCCATACAGGAAGGTAGCAATGAATATTGATGAGGTTATTCAAGCCGTTCGCGAAGGCAGCAGTCTTGCGGGACAAGACCTGTCAGGTCTCGACCTTTCCGGCCAGGACTTAAAAAATGCGCAGTTGCAGGGAGCTAATATGTCCAACTGCAATCTTTGCAAAACGGATTTGCGCGGTTCGAATCTTTCCAATGTTAACTTGTACAATGCCGATTTACGCGGCGCAAGGCTTCGACGTGCCAATTTGACGCGTGCTAACCGCATGCTGGCGAAGATTCAAAAATGGGCATTAAAGGGAGCCTACATTGCCGGCCCCACCGCCTACACGGAGGACTAGCTTTTAAATGAACGCCCGAATTCAGGCCATGCCCGGCACATTTCCATTATGTGAAGACAGAGATTTCCTGCGTGAAAGCGAATGGGTAATTCTCAAGCTCCTCTGCCGTCCGGTCAATGATCTTTTTACTGCCAATGCAGATGAATTATCACGTGCCAGTGGCGGTCAGTTGTCACCGGAACGTTGCCGGCAACTTATCAATATAGTCCGTGTTGCAAAACTCCCGGGGCTGGGCACATGGATCGCACGTTTGATGGTCGAGGCCGGAATAGATGAACAGATGCTACTGGCCCTGCCCGCGGAAGATTTGATCGAACGTGTCAATACGCATGCCGCTTACCCCATCTGCAACCAGGCTACGGTATACGCCATTGCCAGTCTTCAGGCATCGTGGTTGAACAATGCAGGAGAATAAATAATGGCGGCCGAACGGATTCTTATTACTGGCGGCGCCGGCTTTATCGGTGCAAATCTTGCCGCGACCATGGCAAAAAAACCGGGTGTGGATGTAGTTGTTGTGGACGATTTCAGTTTCGGAAGCTGGAAGAATCTTGTGCATGTAGACTGCGAGGTGCGTGCAGGTTCGATTGCTGATCCGGAACTGCATCAGGAGATTGCTGACGGTGCATATTCAGCCATCCTGCATCAGGGAGCTATCTCCGATACCACCGTGCTGGATCAATACCGCATGCTGGAAATAAACACCAATGCCTTCGCAGCCATGCTAAAAGCCAGTTGTAAATCCGGCACCCGGATGATTTATGCATCATCAGCCGCCACCTATGGCAATGCACCTTCCCCCAATCGTGTGGGCGGCATTGAGGAACCTGCCAATATCTATGGCTTCTCCAAGCTTTCCATGGATCGCATCGCCCACCGCTGGCATGCCCGCCATCCTTCCACAATTATTGGCCTGCGTTACTTCAATGTGTATGGCTCCGGAGAAACACATAAAGGCACAACAGCATCCATGATTTTACAGCTCTACCACCAGATTAAGGCAGGGAAACGCCCGCGCCTGTTCAAGTATGGTGAACAGCAACGTGATTTTGTTTATATCCGTGATGTCATCACCGCCAATCTGGCAGCGCTGGAAGCGCCGCGCTCCGGAGTGTGCAATGTCGGATCAGGCACAGCACGCTGTTTCAATGATATCATCGTCAATCTGGAAACCCTGCTGAATCAAAAACTGGATGTTGATTACTTTGACAACCCCTATGACTTCTACCAGAACCATACGGAAGCGGATATTTCGGGTACGACTGATTTGTTGGGTTGGCGACCTGCATGGACACTGGAAAAAGGCATAGCTGAATACATCAAACTGCTGGAAGAAGGACATGACGAACCCGTGGAAACCGCAGCATGAAACCATTGCTTCTGGCAGTCATACTCGTTCTCTCCGGCTGCCTGCAGCATGTCATGCATCAGGGAAATGTTCTTAAACCGGGACTGGTGGCCAGTATTCAGGAGGGTGATAGCCGGTTTCATGTGGAATCGGTACTTGGAACCCCCGTACTCAGAGATGCATTGCATCCGAACCGGTCCATTTATGTTGAATTATATAAAAATCCCGATACCGGTGAATCATTCCAGCGCCGTGTGGAAATCATATATGACCAGGATGCCCGTGTAGCCAGCATCAAGGATTTTGGCTTTAAAGAGGAAAAGGAGTAAAATATTTCTTGTGCATGTTGCATGAGATTTTAAGGGTAATCGTCTATGTTGCTGGGCGTAGATACCGGAGGAACCTTTACGGACTTTATCGTCTTCGATGGCGGACAATTGCGCTTTCACAAGGAACTTTCCACTCCCCATGATCCCTGCGAGTCCATTTTACGCGGTATTCGCAAACTGAATCTGATACCGGCAGACCTGCATCTGGTGCATGGTTCCACCGTGGCCACCAATGCCATTCTGGAGCGTAAGGGTGTAAAAACCCTGTTCGTCACTAATTGTGGAATGGAAGATATGTTGCTGATCGGCAGGCAGACGCGTCCCCGTCTTTATGACCTGTGCCCTCCGGAAGTACCTGCATGGATAAACAGGGAAGATTGCTTTGGCATCAGCGGACGGGTGGATGCCGCTGGCAGCTTGATCGAGCCTGTTTGTAATGCGGACATCAAACAGCTCGCTAAAGCCGCAAAAGGGTATGCATCCGTCGCTATATGTACGCTATTTTCATTCCTCAACCCGGAACAGGAGCAGGCTGCATCTGATATTCTCCCCGCTGACCTGTTTGTTTCCAGATCGTATGAGGTACTGGCCGAATATCGGGAATTCGAACGCGCAGCCGCGACTTTTCTTAATGCGTATGTGGGACCGCTGGTCAAACAGTATCTTCTTCGCCTGAGTGATACGCTTGCATCCGGAAATTCCGGCAAGCTGTTCGTGATGCATTCAGCAGGCGGCGTTATGGATGTTCGCGAAGCCGGAAAAAATGCTGTCAGGATGGTTCTCTCCGGACCAGCAGGCGGCCTGGTGGCCGCCAAATGCGTGGGAGAACAGCTTGCCATGACCCGCCTGATGACCTTTGATATGGGCGGCACCAGTACGGATGTATCGCTTCTGGACGGGCCTCCCCGCATCACCACTGAAGCAACAATTGCTGATCTTCCGGTGGCTGTCCCCATGCTGGATATTCACACGATTGGCGCCGGCGGCGGCTCCATCGCCTGGCGCGACGCGGCGGGATTATTACAGGCAGGGCCGGAATCCGCAGGAGCCGACCCTGGTCCAGCCTGTTATGGGCTGGGTGGTGCACACCCCACGGTCACGGATGCGCACGTCATTCTCGGACACATCCCCCGCAACGCCAAACTGGCCGGAAATATACCCATTGATGCAGGAAAAGCTGAACTGGCCATAGCCAGACTCGGCAATGAATTCGGTATGAATATACTGGAAATGGCTCGCGGAATCATCCGTGTGGCTGAAGAAAAAATGGCCGGTGCCTTGCGTGTCGTATCCGTACAGCGGGGTTATGCCCCCAATAATTTCGCCCTGCTCTGCTTTGGTGGTGCTGGTGGCCTGCATGCCTGTGCACTGGCTGAATCACTCGATATTCCCGACGTCATCCTGCCTGTAGCCAGCGGAGCATTTTCCGCTCTCGGCATGCTCTCCGGGCAACGGCAGTACGACGTATCACAAACACACAGAATCCAGTTAACCAAAAAAAATGCGCCAACGGTTGAGCGCATCTTTTCCCGCCTGAAAACACAGGTAAAGCGACGGGCGCCAACTCTTCACCTGTCTATCAAACGTGCCGTGGATATGCGTTATCGAGGGCAGGGGTTCCATCTGACCATCCCCTATACCAGCAACATAGATAATCTTGCGTCACGCTTTATCCACACGCATGCAAAAGCGTATGGACATACCCTTGATCAACCCCTTGAGATTATGACCCTGCGTCTCTCCGCTATCGCGGAAACCAAGCGGGTCTGCCTGCCTGAATTGCCACAGGCTGCATCTCCGGTAAAACCTTCGGGCCACTCCGGTACCGAAGCAGGGCGGACGCCACATTACCGGCGCGAAATCCTGAGGCCGGGACATACCATCGAGGGCCCTGCGCTGATTCTGGAAGATACGGCCACGCTATGGCTACCTCCATGCTGGCATCTGGAAGTCTCCCTCCACGGGCATCTGATTCTGAAAATGGGGGACAGTTTACTTTCTTCCCCGGCGAAGCCGAGGCATGGGAAAAAGTGAAACTGTCCCCTATTTTCAGATGAATGCCGTGGAATTGAGCCTCTTCGCACATCGCTTAAATGCCTTCTGTGCGGAAATGGGCGCAGTGCTCAAACGCTCCGCTTTGTCACCGAACATCAAGGATCGTGAGGATTACTCCTGCGCCCTGTTTAATACAAAGGGCGAACTGATAGCACAGGCTGCGCACATTCCCGTACATCTTGGGTCCATGGCGTATGCCATGCGTGATGTGGTGGAGCGCATGGACTGGCAGCCGGATGATGTAGTGGTATTTAACGATCCCTTCCTGGGTGGTACGCATCTGCCCGACATTACTGTGATTATGCCTGTCTTTCTTCAGAATGAATTGATGGGTTTCTCCGCCACACGCGCCCACCATGCCGATGTAGGCGGCGTTTCTCCCGGATCCATGGGTATTCACACAACGCTTGTTGATGAAGGCGTGGTGATCCATCCCGGCCACTGGTTCCGTGCGGCTCAGGAACAGACGGACTTTATCCGGAGTTTTCTTGAACAGGCGCGCAATCCCGAAGAACGTCTGGGAGATCTGGCGGCACAGCGTGCCGCCTGTAACACAGGTGTTTTACGTTTGATTGCACTGGCTTCGGAGATGCCCGTCATCAGCGGACTGGAGCAACTTCTGGCTGTCTCCGAAGCGTACGGAAGAAATGTAGTCATGGACATTCCTGATGGTTGCTACCGTTTTGAGGACATGCTGGAAGACGATGGCTTACATCACGGGCCATTCACTATTCGCGTCGATGTAACAATTTCGGGCGAAACCGCTACGGTAGATTTCACCGGAACCGCAGCGCAATGCTCCGGCCCCGTCAATTGCCCCATATCCGTTACAGCGGCGGCCGTGTTTTATGCCTTTCGCTGTCTGATGCCGGAGGGCACGCCGCAAACATCTGCCATCTTCCACCCCATCCGCATCACGGCTCCGGAAGGATGTCTGATCAATGCCCGTCCCGGCGCCGCGGTAGCCGCCGGCAATGTAGAAACCAGCCAGCGTATCGTCGATGTAGTGCTGGGTGCATTGGCGCAAGGATGTCCGGAGCGTATCCCCGCAGCGGCACAGGGAACAATGAATAACGTAATTTTCGGTGGTGAGAATAATGCGGAGAACGCCTGGGTCTATTATGAGACGCTGGCCGGTGGCATGGGTGCACATGCAAACGGAGCTGGATTATCCGCCGTTCAGTGTCATATGACCAACACAAGGAACACGTCCGTCGAGGTACTGGAAATGCACTACCCTCTGCGTATCCGCGAATACGCCATCCGCCGCAATTCAGGTGGCGCGGGAGTATTTTATGGTGGTGATGGCGTGATACGTGAATGGGAAGCATTGGCGACATGTGAGATATCCCTGCTCACCGAACGGCGGAAAACCCGCCCCTGGGGACTGCACGGCGGAAAAGCGGGACAAGCTGGAAAGAACATGCTTTACACGGATGGCCGATGGGAGAAATTACCCGCCAAATGCATGCGCGTGTTGCATCCCGGCGACCGATTGCGTATCGAAACGCCCGGTGGCGGCGGATACGGCCAACCGCTAACCACAAAGACACAGGGGCACAAAGGAAAACAGGAATGATCACCAAAGCATGCATCCCGATATGGCATGGAGTAATGGATATCAAGCCGGTATTTTTTTCTTCACTCTTTGTGCCTTCGTGTCTTTGTGGTTAACACAATGCGAATACTGGGAATTGAAACATCATGCGATGAAACGGCCGCAGCCATCATCGATAGAAATACAGACGGACATGCTCGTATCCTGTCCGAACGCATCGCTTCACAGATTGACATTCATGCGGAATATGGCGGCGTGGTGCCTGAAATCGCGTCGCGTGAGCACCTGCTACAATTGCCACCCATGGTAGATGCAATCATGGATGAAGCGAAGCTGGAATGGGCTGACCTGGGCGCAATTGCCGTCACTGCCGGTCCCGGCTTAATGGGAGCATTGCTGGTCGGCGTATCATGGGCGCGCGCCGTGGGCATGGTCAACCATATTCCCGTACTCCCCATCCATCACCTGGAAGGCCATATATTTGCTCCCGGATTATCCGGAGATCTTCCGGATTTCCCCTTCATCGCACTGCTGGCATCCGGTGGACACACCCTGCTGATTCGCGTGGACGGGCTTGGGCAATACTCGATTCTAGGGCAAACGCTGGATGATGCGGCCGGCGAATGTTTCGACAAATGCGCACGTTTTCTGGAGCTCCCTTATCCAGGTGGCCCCGCTATTGCCAGGTTAGCTGTGAGTGGTGACAAAAATCGCTTCAAACTACCACGGCCCATGCTTAACAAACGTAATCTGGACTTCAGTTTTTCAGGACTGAAAACGGCTGTACTTTATGCCACCCGTAACGCAGGAAATATGGATGCGCAGGCACGTGCAGATATGGCCGCCGGGATTGAATCCTCCATCTGCGAAGTTCTGGCCGGAAAAGCAGTGCGTGCCTGCGTCCAGGAGAATATTTCGCACCTGATTATTGCGGGAGGCGTGGCTTCAAATCAATGCCTGCGTGATATGTTAGCATCGGAAACAGGCAAGCGCGCAATCCGGATGCAGTTGCCACATCACCGGTATTGTACTGACAATGCCGCGATGATTGCCTATGCCGGACTGTTAAGAATAGAAAATGGCCAGAAACCCCCTATAGAATGGGATGCGCAACCCCGATGGCCGTTAGCCAAACAGAATTGAACCACAAAGACACCAGGACACAAAGCAAAACTATCCAGTGAATGCATTCGCATCAGTCCTGAATTACGTTTCTCCTGTTTTCTTACATTCTTCGTGACTTCGTGCCCTGGTGGTGAAATATCCTGGAGAACTTCCTGCGCAGAAATAACTTTGGCGGTTGGTATTCAAGCTGATAACCATTTTCCCAGGCTGGTAGAACATCCAGATCATCCGGCAACAGTGCCCTCAAACTATCAGGATATTTTCCCCGTCTGTGAACGTAACGATCCAGCGCCAGCTGAACCTGCATAGCCTTCTCAAAAATGAGGATATCTTTTCTGTAACGCGCTTTCTCATCTTTATCCTGAGTGGCCGCAAGCATGCCCTTCAACCAGATTAACCCGGTTCGGATATTGCCACCGCTGGCCATCAGCATGCTGGCCAGGTGAGCTATCCATTTCGGAGAATGAGGAATATTTCCCGCAATACGTAAAATTTTCGCTGCCTTGACAGGAGAATTCAGATAATGAAAGTAGTTGAATCCTTCAAAAAAAGGCAAGGCAACCTGATGGGGCAGGACGCTTCTTCCGCTCTCCAGTATCCGGTTGGCTGTTCTCGCATAGCTATCCCCTCTGTGCGCCAGCACCGCCTCACTACGATAGTAGACATCCAGAAGTTTGGGGTGTAACTGGCTCATGGCGATGAAGTGATGACCCATTATTTCAAGATTGTCTTCATTCATTTCTCTGTCCAGTCCGCCATAATAAACAGCGGTCTTGATAAACAGGGATTCGGCAATCAACTGGTTCAGGTAGCTATGTCCCAGCACATTCAGTACGCCGGTTGGAAGCGAAGGAGAAATATTGTCTGACGTGATGTTGGCATGTTTATCCTGCGCAACAAAGAGAAATCCATAACAGATAAGCAGGATGGGCATGAGGATCAATGTACGTGATATTGTCATTGGGATGCTACTCCAAGTCCAAACTTTTCTTCA
>CAZJRL010000027.1:13640-16046 GCA_964548425.1 uncultured Zetaproteobacteria bacterium
TCAATGTACGTGATATTGTCATTGGGATGCTACTCCAAGTCCAAACTTTTCTTCACCACAGAGAGCACAGAGGAAGAACATGGGAGAAGATCAAGAAAAATACACATGCAAATATAACTATATAAATGTCTCCCTGAATTTTGATACCATAAGTTTTCTCTGCTTTTCCTCTGTGCTCTCTGTGTCCTCTGTGGTGAGAAAAGGTTTTATCATACAATATCCCTGCGTTCATAGATTATGCAGGATAGAAACAGTACGATTGACACATAAACCGATATCAGCCCAAATGGCGCCCACACAGGCATCCCGATCATGCTTTCGATGCTTTGCAGACTTAAGACGCTATCCTTCAAATCCAGCACGCCAAAATCAGGGAAAAACATGTTCATGCCCTGCAATAGTTTATCCAGCCCGTGCACCGCGGTTTCGTTCTGTTGGCGCAGAGATTCTCTGACCACGGGCAGACCTGAGCAGATCAGGGAATAGGCCAGCGTAATCAGCATGACCGGGAAAGCCCCCCGAATTACAGCGGAAATGAGTATAACAATGGCCAGATGCGTGAGCAGAATCATCTGTAATGCAAGCCATGTAATGATGAAGTGATTAACTGAAAATACCGGAAAATAGGTTTCTCCAATCATCGGCTTGATCCAGATGATTTCTCCTACCGCCAGCACCGCCAGCAGCAACTCAAAGCAAAGCAGCAACAGGGATAATCCGGCCATGCTTCCCAATACATATTCCGTGCGGGAGATAGGTCTCGCCAGAATACAATCAATACTTCGGTGACCATCATCCCATGCTATGGCCTGCACGGCGTAAAAGAGGACAAACAGCATACCGGCGGCCCACATAATGGAAAACTGGAAATCAGAAACGACGCGGCCCAGATCACGTCCGAAAAAGTCCATAAAGAAAATACCGCTTATTTCAAGAAGCAGTGAAAAAAGACACAGCCCCCATACGGCATAGCGCCTGATTCCATTCAGAAAGGTGATATGGGCCAGTGCGCATATCCGCCGACTCATGGTTGATATCCTTTAACCACATTGACGAAAGCATCCTGAAGGCTGACGCAGTTTTTCCCTTCAGCGGTTTGCTGAGCGCATAGATCAGCGACGGCGCCATCATAAAGCAAATTCCCCTGATGCAGGATGGCGACATGCTCAGTGATACGTTCAACATCATCGAGCAGGTGTGAGCAGAACAGGATGCTTTTACCCTGTCCGCGCAATTCATGGATTAACTCGATAACATCCGCACGGCCAATGGGATCAAGACCCGACATAGGTTCATCCAGGATCAGGAGTTCCGGATCGTGAATCAGTGCTGCCGCAAAACTGGCTCGCTGTTGCATACCTTTGGAATATTCACTCAACCTGCGGTTGCGGGCATCCCGAATACCAAGCCGGTTCGTCAGCATGTCTGAGCGTTCAGCAATCTTTTTTTTTGGCATACCACAACAGCGCCCGGCGAAATGCAGTAGCTCCATACATGTCAGATTCGGTGGAAAGGCGGAAATCTCCGGAAGATACCCGATATGCTGACGGATGGCGGGATAATTCCCTTCATTATGTAACACGATGATTTTACCCTGATCGACTCGCATGTAACCCATGATTAAACGAATAGCTGTACTCTTTCCCGCGCCATTCTGGCCAATCAGACCAAGCGTCTGTCCCTGTTTGAGTGCAAATGAAATTCCTTTCAGGGCATGACTGGCGGGGAAGCGACTGATTTGCTTCGGATATGTCTTATGGACATCAAGAAAACAGATCATGAAAGGGGAAACCGGAAAGGGGAGCCAGAGGCTCCCCTTTCCTTCCGCACCTGAATAACGACTGCTAATCCAGGAAAATTGGCGTGGATATTACAGTGCAGTGTAGCTGGCTGCGGTTGCATCGGCAGCACTTGTTGCCGCAACAGCCAGGCTTGTGCTCAGCGCCGTTCCGGCACTGCTGGCTTTATAGTAGGTGCCCGACTGATCTGTTTCAGTCGCATAAAGCTTGTCACCACTGGTGTGCTTGGTGGTGACAGTGGCATAATCATAGGTCGTAGCTTTCATGTTAGCCACAAGCTTGACATTCTTGCTAAGTGAAATCGCCTCTTCCTGTCCGGCCGAGGACGTTGCAAGATAGCTGGTCGTTGATGACAAGAGTTTACCTGCTGCCGCACCGGCATCTCCACTGGCACTTATGGAAGCGCCGTACACCTGATAGTCAGTGAATAGTGCCTCTTCCGCCAACCTGGCCGTATGCAGATCAGATTGAGCGGCAGCATTGAATGCCTTGATGCGATAACTCGAAAACTGCGGAATGGCAATCGCAGCCAGAATACCAATAATCGCAATGACGATCATTAACTCGATCAGCGTAAATCCTTTTTCTGTTTTCCTGATATTTATCA
>CAZJRL010000028.1:0-16039 GCA_964548425.1 uncultured Zetaproteobacteria bacterium
ATTTCGGCATAGGCAATGTAATTGAAAAAAATGCAGCCCTTAAAACGGCAAAAGAGCGTCGCGTTCAACTCAATGAGCTGGCAGCCTCCAAAAACTGCCCGTGATTCAGTCATTCTATAAATGCAATTGCTGTGTATGATGATTCTACCACTCGACTATTGATTTTTAGAGTGAAGGCTGAGGCTATGAAAAAAATTTTACTGGCGGTCTGTGGATTATCGCCTCAAATCGTGACGGAATCCCTCTATGCGCTGGCATTTTGCCGGGATGTTCCGCTTATTCCGGATGAGGTGCATCTGGTCACGACCTGTGAAGGCGCCGATCGCGCCCGGCTGTTGCTCCTGTCCGAGAAGCCGGGCTGGTTCCACCAGTTGTGCCGGGAGTACGATCTTCCCTCCATTATGTTTGGCAACGATCATATCCATATCATGTGCGACCATGCAGGCAGGGCCATGGAAGATATCCGTACGCCGGAGGATAATGCAGCCGCGGCGGATTGCATTACGCGCATGGTCAGGGAGTTGACCAGCGACCCTGATTCGATGTTGCATGTATCCATCGCCGGGGGCCGGAAGACCATGGGGTTCTATCTGGGTTACGCCCTGTCCCTGTTTGGCCGATCCCAGGATGAAATGTCACATGTGCTTGTTTCGCACCCGTATGAGTCGCTCAAGGATTTCTTTTATCCCTCAAAAGAGAAAAGAATTATCTTTACGCGAGAGGATGAGAAGCCGCTGGATGCCAGTAGGGCCAGCGTCTGGCTGGCGAACATCCCGTTCGTCCGTATGCGCCACGGCATACCCGAGGCGCTTCGGCAGGGGGATGCCAGCTTCAGCGAGGTGGTGGCGGCGGCATCGCAGGCCTTTCTTGAACCATCACTAAAAATCAATGTGGAAAATGGGAAATTAATCACCCCGATTGGCGAAGTGCGCCTGCCGCCTGTTGACCTGGCATTTTACCTCTGGATGGCGAGGCTCCGGCTGGATGGACGCGATGGCATTCCCTGCCCTGCGGATGGATGCCCTGATCGTGATTATGGGGAATTGTTTTTTGACAATTACAGAATTGTTACCAACAATGGATTCAGGGGCCATGACCGGACAGGGGAGGCGCTTCGCGACGGGATGAGCAGGGCATATTTTGAGCAGCGTAAATCACGGATCAACAAGCTGATCCGTCTTGGTCTTGGGGTGAATGCCTCTCCCTATGAGATCGTTCGCGCCGGGTCTCCGGGTCATTTCCAGTTCGGATTGTTGCATCTCGAACCTGATCAGATACAGGCAAGCGCAGTATGACCATCAAGATATTCCCCTTGAGGGTTCGCTTCTCATATCCTGAAAACAACCGACCCGGACGCTATTCCGGTTCAGCCTGGCGCGGCGCTTTCGGTCATGCCCTGAAGAAGCTGGTATGCATCTTCAAACAGGGCCATTGCGAAACCTGCCCGCTGAAAGTCTCCTGCGCCTATACACTCATTTTTGAATCTCATCTGACGGCTAATGCTGTTCGGGGCATCCCATCGCCCTATACGCTCTACCCCGTTTGTGAAAACGATGAGATGCATTTGCACATGAGCATCATGGGAGAGGCAGCGATCAGCTTTTTCCCATTTATTCTGCACGCACTTCGCGTCGCCGGTGAGCAGGGAGTGGGGCATAGGGCCTTCAAATTTGAGGCTGTTGAACGCTTTGATGATGGCATGTGGAAATTACTGGAGGCGCAACCCGTGGCGCTGTCCGAGATACCGCAACAACCCGCGAGCGCACTGACCGTCCGCCTGATTACGCCTGCTCGTTTCAAGTATCAGGGGCATTTCGTCACGCCGGATACGCTGACGCTGGCGATATGGATCAAGGCCCTGCGCCGTCGTTTGATCAGTCTGGCGGCATCGTGGGGCGATGAGTCTTCCATGCGGCAACTGTGCGGCGCGGATGAAGTCACAACATGGCATTCCCCCAGTCTGCGCTGGCAGGAGATGGAGCGATATTCCAGCCGTCAGCACACCTCTATGAAAATAGGCGGCGTGGCCGGCTCCTTTGAACTCACCGCCAGCCAGGCGCAACAGCTCTGGCCGATGCTATGGCTGGGTCAATGGACGCATATCGGCAAAATGACCACGATGGGCATGGGCCGGTATGAGATGATGGCACTGAAGCAGGAGGAAGCGGGATGAAGAAGAATGATTTACTTGATGCATCCAGCAGGGTTGCCTTATCTGCCTTACTGCATGACATGGGGAAATTCTCCGAACGCGCCCGTATCAACCCGGTAAATAAAGAAAATTTGGAGATTAACAAGCAGCTTTACTGCCCTCATCGAAAGGCATTTACCGATGCAACAGGCCGGTTTACACATATTCATGCTGCCTATACAGCTATTTCCATGGATCTGATTGAACACCATCTTCCTGATCTGGTTGGTGAGGATATGCTTCCATTTCCAGCGTGGAAAAGCCCTGATGTCGCCGACTCCATGATCAATGCTGCTGCCAAGCATCACAAACCAGAAACATTTTTGCAGTGGATTGTGGCGACAGCGGATCGAATCGCCTCTGGTTTTGAGCGGGAGGAGTTTGAAGCCTATAATGTAGCAGAAGAGAAAACATCAACCGGACGGAATCATTATACCGCCAGGCAGCTGACCCTTTTTGAACAGATTCATTGGCAGCAAAAAACAGAAGAAGTCAAAGCAGATTTAAAGTGGCGTCATCCGCTGAAACCCATGAGTGCAAAGCAAATGTTTCCTGTCAAGGCAGATGAGTGCGAAAGCAACCATAATAACCAGGCACAGAGTGAGTACCGGCAACTTTGGGATAGCTTTACAGAGGCATTGAAAACTATTCCGGCATCACATCGAAAGAACTGGTCATTATGGTTGGATCACTTTGACTCCCTTTGGGCAGCATTTACTCATGCGATTCCTTCAGCGACTGCTGGAAACACAAAACCTGAAGTTTCCCTGTATGATCACTCCCGAACTACGTCTGCTCTTGCTACGGCTTTATGGCGGTATCACCACGATAAGCAGATGGATCAGGATTCCGCCATTGATGCGATGCAGAGTAGGCATGATTGGGATGAGAAAAAACTATTAATTGTGATGGGCGATTTTTTCGGCATCCAGGAATTTATTTTTGCTACGGGGGGAGAAACTCAGCGCAATGCAGCCAAGCTGATGCGCGGGCGTTCATTCCATGTATCCCTGTTAACGGAATGCGTTGCACTTAAGGTCTTGGAAAGCCTGCAGCTTCCGCCAACCAGTCAGGTTATCAATGCGGCTGGAAAGTTTCTCATTGTTGCTCCAAACAGTGAGGCAACGCTGAAAAAACTTCAATTAGTACAGCAGGAAGTTGATCAGTGGTTTTTGGAACACACCTATGGCCAGTCGGGTATCGGGCTGGCTTGGGAGTCAGCGTGCTGTAATGACTTTCTGAATAAAAGAAAAGACAGAGAAGCGCCCTTCAAACTATTGATTAGCTGCCTGTTTCACAAGTTGGAAGAGATGAAAACAAAACGATATTCGCTTTGTTGCGAGCATGCCCCCAAGCCTGTTTTTGACAGCTTCCTGGATGCGTTTGATGCGGACAAGGGCGTGTGCGCTATTGATGGCCGTTCTCCGGCTATTGAAGAAATAGAACCCGGTGCTGGAAAATATGCATCACGGCTTGCTGCTGATCAGATTCGGATCGGACGGTGGCTGGGGCACTATGCCAGACTGCTGCTAACGACAGAAAACCCCAACCACCATACGCTCAAGCTTAATCTGTTTGGTTACTGGGCAAGTTTCACTGGTGACGAGGATGCAACAGGGAAATTCGGCGCATGGGCGAAAGAAGGAAAGTTGCGGCGAGCATGGGATTATGCTCTGCCTGCTGATATGGACAGCACTCTTTTTTCAGGCTATGCCCGGCGAAATATTGATGCTTATATCCCCCTGTGTGGTGCGTTGAATGCATGGGACAAAGATCGTTACGAGGGGTTGGACAAGATATCAGAATGGGATGCGCTTGCGCCCAAGACCTTTGAGCATATCGCAAGGGATGATTTATGGGTTGATGAATCAGGAAAGTGGAAAGGCAGCGACGCGTTAATGGTGCTCAAGGGAGATGTGGATAATTTAGGGGCCATTTTTGAAAAGGGTCTGGAGCGACCGACCTTTGCTAAGTGGGCATCGCTATCTCGTCAAATGAATGCTTTCTTTGCTGTTTATTTGCCGATGCTGTGTCAGGAAAAGTATCCAAGCACCTATACAGTCTTCGCTGGCGGGGATGATTTTTTTCTGATCGGCCCATGGAAGAGCACTGTGAAATTGATTAGAGAAATAGAGCGGAAATTTTCGCGCTATGTAGCAGACAATCATGACATCCATTTTTCAGCAGGGCTGGTGATGACCAAGCCGGGACTGCCTGTGCATCAGCTTGGAGAAATAGCGGAGACTGCACTGGATGCATCCAAGCTATATGAAGGTAAGAATGCCATTACTATATTTGGTGAAACTGCGAGCTGGAAAGAGTTTGAAGTGTTGTGGCGCTGTTTCGATGATATCCAAAACATTGGCGAGAAATATAGTTTAAGCACAGGCTACCTTTACCGCTTACAGGAACTGGCGAACATGTCAGAAAACCTCAAATCGGAACATCCAAACATCGAAAATGCGA
Source organism: uncultured Zetaproteobacteria bacterium (assembly GCA_964548425.1). Classification (GTDB taxonomy): domain Bacteria; phylum Pseudomonadota; class Zetaproteobacteria; order Mariprofundales; family Mariprofundaceae; genus JAUZQZ01. The sequence continues at coordinate 4,658 of CAZJRL010000028.1, forward strand.
TTTGGCAGGCATGGTTCGCCTACCGAAGTTGGAGAATGTTGGAACGCACCCGTGGACTTAACAATGATGAACGTAAGCAGCGCATGGTTGAACTGGCAAAAGTATTGAAAGAGCCGATTCATCTATTTGGAAGCAAGTTTCGGGTGCCACTTTTTTTGCACCTTTATCACGAACGGTATTAAGGAGAAAGTATGTATAATCCACGAACAAATCCCCGTAGCGGCAGCCGCAGTCATCAAGAACCGCGAACCCTAGATGTCAACATTTGCTTTAAAAATGATAGAGGGAATATCCCATCTAACCTATTTGATACTACAGCCAGGAAAGCGGCAAAAAAAGTTGCTCATGTTAAACGCGAAATGAATAAAGGCACCCAAGTCCGTCGTTTTTATGATGAACTGGTGATGTGGGAAGAAAAGGTTCGGCAAAATCCGGAACGATTTGATGAGTATTTACCCTTTATTCGGATGCTCAAGGCCAAAGCCGCCTATGCCAAAGGTCGCAAACTGGTTGATACTGTTTTTGTTGAGTTATTGGAACAAATTATTGATTCAGTGCACGGCCTTAGTGATTTAAGGACTGCCAAATTATTTTTTGAAGCGTTTCTGGGATTTTACAAGGTTGAAAAGGGAGATTGATCATGAAACTGGATAGAATCTCAAAAATAAACGGAATCATTGAACTGGTCTCAGGGCTCCATATTGGCAGTGGCAATACTGAGATGCATATTGGAGGTACGGATAACCCGGTCATCAAAAACCCTGTCAGCAATCAGCCATATATCCCCGGTTCCAGTATCAAGGGCAAGATGCGCAGCCTGATGGAATGGCATGCAGGCGTGGTTGGTATGACAAACGGCAAACCTCTTGGCATTGATCATATCCACAAATTGGATGGCAACAGAGCTCAGGGTATCGAGATATTGCGACTTTTTGGCTATTCGCCAACCGGATCCAATATGGATGAGAATTTGGTCAGGGAAATTGGCCCAACCCGCCTGGCTTTCTGGGATTGTGCTCTTGATGCGATGTGGGTCAGGGAGATGGATGATAAAAACCTGCTGCTCACTGAAACCAAGATGGAAAATACTATTGATCGTATCAAAGGAACAGCGGAGAATCCAAGGAACACCGAGCGTGTTCCTGGCGGAGCAAGATTCAGGTTTCAGTTGAGTCTGAAGGTGGTTGACAGTGAGGATTTACTTAAACCGATTTTTCGTGGGCTCAAACTGATTGAATTGACTGGCTTGGGAGGATCGTTGTCTCGCGGCTATGGGAAAATCGCTTTTCGTAGTCTGCAAATAGATGGACAATCCATTCAGGAAAGACTGGAACGGGTGAAACTGTAGTTGTGACCATGGCGCCACTCACTATGCGTATTCAGCCGCGATCTGCATTTGGCGGAAGCATTCGCGGGGATACGTTGTTTGGGCAACTGTGCTGGATAATCCGGCACAGGTTTGGTGAAGACAGACTTCGGACATTGCTACAGGGCTACACAGAGGGAAAACCGTTTCTGGTTGTTTCCGATGCATTTCCCGCCGGGTTCCTTCCGAAACCGGCATGGCCGCTGTATCGCTATGATGATGTACCCGATGCAGATAGAAAGCAGGTAAAGAAACGCCAATGGTTGCCGAAGTCCAATTTCATTTTACCTGTTCGGGAATGGTTGCGTGTTTGTAAAAGTGAAACGGAGATTGCAGGTACACCGCTATGGCAGGAAAAAGCGCAACCCCATAATACCATCAACCGATTAAGCGGTACCACGGGAACTGACCTTTTTGCGCCATACCAAATGCCCCAATATTGGCCGGTGCAAGGCATGCTGTTGGAAATCTATCTTTGTTTTGATGTTAATCGAATTGGTCAGGAAGAGATCGAGATGATGATTGAGGATATAGGAACCAGTGGCTATGGTCGAGATACTAGCATTGGCCTAGGGAAATTTGAGCTATTGAAAAAAGATTCCGCTACATGGCCTGAACAGGAAAAAGCCAATGCCTGGATGACGCTTGCTCCCTGCGCATCACAGGGGCTATCCCTTGATGCTGAACACTGCTGGTATCAGCCATTCACTCGCTTTGGCAGACATGGCGACATGGCTGTGCATACAGGACGACCCTTCAAATCTCCCGTCTTGTTGGTTGACACAGGTGCGGTACTGACCCCGAACAAATATCAGGAAAGTCTGTTTGTCGGCCATGGCCTAGGAGGCGATGGCAGCCTTTCCCGGGCAATTCCTGAAACGGTACAACAGGGTTATACCCCTGTGTTGGCCATTCATCTGGAAGTGGACGCATGAGTGGCATTCCTGAAACACGGCAAGTGTTGATCACTTCACTTTCTCCCGTGCATATGGGAACGGATGAAGATTATGCTCCCACAAATTATGTCATTGAAGGCGATATATTGTATGAATTTGATCATAGAGCACTGTCTTCGTTGCCTGATGATACGCGCAAGAAATTAGCGTCAATGCTGGAAGGTAAGGCCAGTGGCCGAATGCTGATGCGCGTGCAGGCATTGTTTTTTGAGCACAGGAAGCAATTGATTCCTCACGCGATAAACCAGACACGGGTGAGTCATGGCGTGGCCGAACTTTATCGAAGTAAAATTGGTCAGGCGGCGCACAGGGAATCGGGCGGAAGAACTGTGCAGAACAAACTGGAAATCGAAAGAGTCTTCTATAATCCCCTGAATCGCCATCCCATATTGCCGGGGTCTGGTTTGAAGGGCGCTATCCGAACAGCATTGTTGAATAGCATCAATCATGGGCAACAGGCTGAAAGAGGCGAACGTAACAGAGATCTACAACAAAGACTGTTTCAGTACTCCATGAAGGAAATTTTCAAAGACCCAATGAGACTGGTTCAGGTTGGTGATTGCGCCGGACAGGACAAGCAGAACATGACACAGACAGAAGTCCTGTTTGCCGTCAATCGCAGGAAAAAGGCAGGAGACAATATCAAGTCACAAGCGGAAAAAGCGGGATTGTATCAATTATTGGAGACCGTAACGCCATTTCACGTACGCGCCTATACTGGACAAATTGGCATCAGTAATCCTGGAGGAGTACTGGAGCATCAGAAAATAAAGCTTCCAGAGTATCGTTTTAGCTTTGAAGATATTGCCATCGCCTGTAATCATTTTTACAGCCCAATATGGGATATGGAAACAAAACTGTTAAGCGGTAGAGGACTTCTCGATCAGGAATGGAGAAAAGCAACATTGGCCTTGTTGCAACAGGCTTCTGTACAAATGCTATTAAAAAATAACAAGGCATTTTTATTGCGCGTCGGAAGGCATAGCGGTGCGGAATCAGTTACGCTCAATGGTGTGCGCAATATCAAGATTATGCAGGGGCGCGACAAGCAACCTTTATGGGAGAAACAGGCAAAAACTGTCTGGCTGGCTGCGAGCAGTCAGGATGAACAAAAGAGGTTGCGCCCCTTTGGGTGGTTGTTGGTGGAAATGGCAGAAGGTAATGAAGTATTGCCTGAAATCTTGGCACCGAAAATTAAGCAGTCGATTCGGAATAAGGAACACAGTTCGCATCCGGAGATTCAGCAAGGCCTACCCCCCGCTGAAATTGCCCGCCAACGAATGCGTCAGAAAAACAGGATGCCTATAGCGCAAGAACGGAAAGACAAGATGAAACAAGGTCATCTACAAAAGAAACCTAAGGGGCAACTAACCAGGCATCATTCTGCTTCCTCTGATGCATTAAAGGCTTTGCAGGAAAAATTCAATAGAGGTAAAAAATGAGCGCCCTTTGAAAGTCATGTATTACCTTTCCGAGAGTGATGTCTGAGCAGGCGTAAGGAGAAATAAAATGCAGGCAGTAAAATTGAGAGTCAATATCAGGACGGCATTGTGGCCAAGGGGAGAGGTAGGAAGAGGAAATCGAAGTATTTGGTTATGAACGAAAATAAAGAAAAGGATCGATCAGATGAAAGTCTATTGTCATTCCTCGAATCTCTGGATGGAAAGGATTATCCGCGAAAATCCATGCAGGAAATTATGGCCTACATTCATGCAGAACGGGATAGTTGGGAAGATGATTTGGATCAAATAAATCATAAGGGCAAGAAGAACTCCGATGTATAAATACGAAACCATTATTTGCTGGAGCAAAGAAGATAATGCATTTATTGCTGAGGTGCCGGAGTTGCCCGGTTGCATGGCACATGGCGCAAGCGGCAGTGAAGCACGCAATAATATCCATCAGGCCATGGCATTGTGGTTCTCCAGCGCACGCGAAGATGATGTTGAAGTTCCAGCCCCGCATGAGCGTCGCCTGATGTATGGATAAGGAGAAAATCATGCAGGCTGCTGTTTCACAATATGTGTGCGATATACAACAGGCTGCGGCAGTTTGCAGACACCGGGGTTCTGATTGAGTGATAAGATGTTCAGCAAACGCTTCCATCGTCGTGTCGTAATTACCCGGCATGCCATTGCACGGATGCAGGAGCGAGGAATCCATAAAGGTGAACTGTTGGCGTTGATTGAAGGTGGAACCGTGAAGGAAAAAGATAAGCAGCATTTCTGGATTTATCATGCGTTTGCCCATCGTCATGATAATTTGATGTGTGCCGCCGCAGTACAAGAAGAAAATCTGGTGATCAAGACCGTCATGATCCGTTGGGAGCTAATAACATGAAAATTACCTATGATGATAAGGAAGACCTGCTGTTTATCCGTTTTAACGATAAACCCATCATTCGGGACATCTCCTATGGCTGGAATATGGTGGCGGGAATAACGGAAGATGGCCTTGGTCAGATCACTATTTTGGATGCTGAAAAAGATGGCGTATTGCCTGTGGACGCACCGGAAGAGCTGTTACGGCATGCAGGTTAAGGAGAAAATCATGAAAGCCGCAGTTCCACAATATATGCGCGATATGCAACAGGCTGCGCCCGGTCATCGGTTTGGCATGTATTTCCCGATCTGGAATGAACAATGGGAAATGGTTAAGGATAAAAAAACTGATGCAATCAAAAAGGTGCTGGCACTGCATCCTGATGATCAACGGCAGCACTCTCTGGCACAACGGCAGCACTCTCTGGCACAACGGCAGCAGTTTCAGGCTTTGACATTAGGCGATTCTGTTTACTCTGAATATGCCATCGCCACGGCGCCTTTTGCGACAGGCATGGGCTACGAACACCCTCTGGAAAACGGCTTCGCATTCCTTAACCCCTATGGTCTTCCTTATCTGCCCGGTTCGTCGGTGAAAGGAGTAATGCTTCGTGCTGCTGAAGAACTGAAAGTTGATGTTGGCGTAGTGGACGAGTTGTTCGGCAGTAGATCAGACGATGACAGCCAGGGCGCATTGAACTTTTGGGATGTATTTCCGCAGGGTAAACTGGCTCTGGATATCATGACCCCGCACCATAGTGCGTATCTTCAGGAAGGAATCGCATCACCCCACGATTCTGAATCCCCTAATCCTATTCCTTTTCTTACGGTTGCTCCCGGTGCGCAGTTTGCCTTCCATGTTCAAATGATTCGCCCGACCGGCATTCTTGATTGGCAGGTCATGCTGAAACAATGTTTTGAGCACGTTTTTGACTGGCTGGGGTTTGGTTCCAAGACAGCAGTCGGCTATGGGGCGATGGCGGTGGATGAGCAAGCGCAGCAAGAGGAGGAAGCAGTTCGCGAGGCAGTCTGTGAGCAACAAAAACAGGTATCGGCAGAGAGAGAGCAGGCTGCTCGCCTGGCAGCAATGACACCCGGTCAACGGGAGTTGGCACTGCTGCATCAATCTGAATCGCGTTGGGGCAATAACGGGACTTTCCTTCAGGATATGGAACAATACTTGGAGGAACATGACATGATCATGCCAGAGGTGGCAAGTTATCTGTGCGACTGGATGGAGAAAAAGTACAGGGGAATCATGGCCAATCCCGATGCGGTGATGGGCAAGAAGCATAAGCCGAAGTTCAAGCAACGGCCAAAAAAGATTGCCAAAGCACTATCCGAAAAACGCAGTTAATACCTTGCGCCTAACCCCCGCTCAGCAACAGCATATCCGCGAGGCCGTTCAGGAAATCTTTGGCGCAGGCGCTTGCGTTTATCTGTTTGGCTCGCGTGTGGATGATGCGAAGCGGGGCGGTGATATTGATCTTTATCTGGAAGTGGATGACACCTCCGACTGGTTCCAGCGCAAGCTCAGGCTGGCTGTAGCCCTGCAGCGACGGCTCGGTGAGCAAAAGATTGATCTGCTGCTGCATCGGCGGGGCAAGCCGTTGGAAACCATCATGAAAGTTGCCATTGAGACGGGAGTGGAACTATGACTCATATGCGGAAATTGTTGGCGGAGGCGCTGGAGCAATGCACGCGGCTGGCTCAGCATCTGCAATGGTCGCTGCAACGGATGGCATCCATTTTTCCTCTGGATGGTCGAAATACAGGCGTGCTTTCCCCGGAAGAGCTGGAGCGTGTTGACGCCTTCTGTATGCGTTTCGGTAAATTGCAGGATATGCTGGGGCGGCAGTTGTTCCGCGGTCTGCTGACGGTTGAACAGGAGGAGGCTGTCTCGATGCTGGATTGCCTCCATGCTATGGAAAAACGCAGGCTAATCGACAACAGTGAGCAGTGGATTGAAACCCGGCTGCTCCGGAACCGGCTGGCGCACGATTATCCGCTTAATGATGAAGATCGCGCTCAGGCGCTGAACAGTATTTATGATTATGCACAGACATTGCTGATAGTGCTTGAATCTGTACGAAACTATATAGCGACAAAGAAACTTCTGTGAACTATATCGTCAGTCTTTGTGGCACCAGTTGTATCACCAACAGGGCCGATCCGGAGGTGCGCAGGCTTTGCAATCAATACAGTAATGCTGCCAGTTCTTTGCCAATTCCTGTTAACCACCGTCAACAGATCGTCCGGCACCTGCAGAATCGCCGCGATAGCATGCTGCGCATGAGCGTGGAGGAGGCGAAACAGGCAAGCGCTGAAATCAATGCACTGATGTATTTTTACCGTGATCAACCGAATCTTGGAAAACAGGATCAGCATATCCTGCTGCACACAGATACATGGTTGGGAAAGGAGGCCGCGGATGCCGTACAAGCGTGGCTTCGGCAATCGGGGCTGTGTGTGGAAGAGCAAACCTTTGAGGGATTGCGCACCGATTCCATGCCTCATTTTAGGCGTGCGCTTGCAAATATTGCACGCTGGTGCGCAAAAGATCTTCCTCAATCAGGCTATCACATTGTGTTCAACCTCACCGGTGGTTTCAAGAGTATTCAGGGGTTTATGCAAACACTGGGGGCATTCTATGCAGATGAGCGCATCTATATCTTTGAATCGGGTAATGAGCTATTACGAATCCCCCGCCTGCCCGTTTATCTGGATGCGCTGAAAGAGGTGCGTGAGCATCTAAAGGGCTTCCGCAGCCTTGACCTTGGACTTGATATCTTGCCTTCTGAGGTCCCGGAGCTCTATCGTCTGGAGATTGACGGCGATGTTTGTCTGTCAGACTGGGGAGAACTGGTCTGGAATCAATCAAAAGCGAAATTATATGAAGACTCTATTTTACCCGCGTTGGCGGATACTTACCGGTTTTCATGCGGCTTTGAGCGTGATGTGAATGGGCTGCAACCGGAACGCAAACGAATTGTGAATGAACGGATGGATGAACTTGCCAGGTATTTTTATGATAAAACGAATCCGCGATCACTCAATTTCAAACGGCTGAAGGGTGATCCGCACCCCCCCTGCACGCACGAATTGTATGCCTGGTCGGATCTGGGCGCGAAACGAATATTTGGTTATTTTGAGCGTGACTGTTTTGTTGTTGACCAGTTGGGAAAACACCTGTGAACATATCGGAAGGCAAGACATCTTCCCGTATATGGTTTGTCACTCGGCATCCCGGAGCTCAGCAGTGGTTGTGTCTGCAGGGAATGGAGGCAGATGAAATCCGCGCCCATCTGGATACGAGTGAGGTGCAGCCGGGCGATACTGTTATCGGTTCATTGCCGGTGCATCTTGCAGCCGCCGTATGTGAGCGTGGAGCGCGCTATATCAATCTTTCACTGGATCTGCCACGAGAGCTTCGCGGCAGGGAATTGACAATGGATGACATGATTCGCTGCCATGCGCGGCTGGAGGAATTTCAGGTACGGAAAACGGCTGTTAACTAAGAAATAGCGCAGACTACCTCATGCATATTTGCATTTGAAATGCAAATATGCATAGAGTATGGCTATGAAAGGATATATTCCCCGTAATATTGAATCTGTTGTCCGCCGGGCTGTAGCAGAGTTCCCTGTTCTGGTGCTGACCGGACCGCGCCAGTCAGGCAAGACAACGCTGCTTAAACGGATGTTCGGCCATGACTACGCCTACGTTTCGCTGGAGCCGCCCGATGTGCGTCAGGCTGCGGCGGCAGACCCAAGAGGTTTTTTGGCCATGTATCCGGCACCGGTGATTTTCGATGAGGTACAATACGCGCCAGGACTGCTTCCTTATATCAAAGAACAGGTGGATGCGGACAGGGATCATGCGGGGCGTTACCTGCTGACCGGTTCACAAAATCTTCTTCTCACACAGCAAATTTCTGAATCACTGGCGGGTCGCGCCGCCATGCTGACACTTTTGCCCCTTTCCCTCAGGGAATTGAAACAAACCGGGCCTGTCCGGTTTCCGTGGGAAGGCGCATCGACTGGTCAGGCATCTAAACCTTTTACTGGCAATGAACTCTGGCGCAACGTGCTGCGTGGCGGCTATCCTGAACTGGCAGCATCGCCTGAAAGGGATGTTTCCCTGTGGTTTTCCGCTTATGTGCAAACCTATCTGGAGCGTGATGTACGCAACCTGCGTCAGATTGGCGATTTAACACAGTTTCAAACCTTTCTTCGCGCACTGGCTGCACACAATGCCCAGTTGCTCAACCTTTCCGATCTTGCGCGTGATCTTGGCATTGCAGTCAATACGATCAAGGCATGGATATCCGTGCTGGAGGCGACTTACCAGATTTTTATATTGCGCCCCTATCATGCCAATGTGGGCAAACGCCTGGTTAAACGACCGAAAGTCTATTTCATGGATACGGGCATCCTCTGTTATCTGATTGGGTTACGTGATCCCCTCCATGCCGCAGCCGGGCCTATGGGTGGAGCGCTGATGGAAAACGTCGTTCTGGCCGAAATCGTCAAGCATTATATGCACCGGGGCGAACGGCCTCCTGTCTGGTTCTGGCGTACGGCAGCAGGGTGCGAGGTGGATATCATCATCGAATCAGACGGCAGGCTGCATCCTGTTGAAATTAAACTATCCAGTACGCCCAAACCGGCTTATGCCAGAGGCATCCATGAATTTTCAGCACTCTTTGGAGCACTGGTTGCACCCGGCTATGTGATTCATCCCGGTGATGTGCGCCTGCCTCTGGGCGGCGGCGTGACAGCACTGCCTCTGGCTGATCTGGTGGCATGAAATCCACCTGCCACCTCTGCCTGGTTTCCGATCAGCCAACACCGAATATCACGCCGCTGCTGGATGCCTCATTTCAACCGAAAGAAGTGATCCTCCTGACCAGCCCGGAAAAGAAGTTGCAGGCTGAGCGTCTCAAGCTGGTGATTCAGCCATGCGGCGTACGCGTATCTATCTGGCCGATTGATGATGCCATGGATGTGGAGCATATCCGAGATCGGGTATTTGAACTGTTGGAGCAACATGAGGGCAGCATCGCTTTAAATGCCACTGGCGGCACCAAGCCGATGAGTATTGCGGCTTACGAGGTGTTTCGCGGACTCGGATTGCCGATTTTTTATGTCCACCCTGACAAGGATCGCGTTATCTGGATGCATCCGTCCGATAGAAAGGCATTCGACATCGAGGATAGAATTCGTCTGCCGCAATTCCTGCAAGCGCATGGCGTGCAGAGCAAGACAATGAATCGCACTGCCATGCCCAAACATTTGCGCCAATTAACCCGAACCTTGATCAGTGAGATTGACCGCTTCACCGCACCGCTTGGAACACTGAATTATCTGGCCTATCAGGCGCATCCAACGCTACAGACATCTGTCCCCAAAGATAAACGGCGCTGGAAAGAATTGGGTGATTTAATGGGGCTGTTTGCAGCGGAAAATCTGCTTGAGGTCGCTGGTGATCAGGTGCGATTCCGGGATGAGGATGCCCGCTTTTTTGTCAATGGCGGTTGGCTGGAGCATCATGTTTTTTCCGTGATCCATCACATGCGCAGCGTCAACCCGCATATCCATGACCTGGCTCAGGGATTGAACGTGGTGCGCGGTGAGGTATGCAATGAACTTGATGTCGTTTTTTTGTGTGATAACAGATTGCATCTGATTGAGTGCAAGACAAAACAGTTCAAACAGGGCGGCTCGGATGCAGTGTACAAGCTTGATGCATTAACCGATGCCCTGGGCGGTTTGCGCGCCGCATCCATGCTGGTCAGTTTCCAAAAGCTTGGAAAACATGACAGAAATCGGGCAAGCGAGGCCCGGATTGCTGTCTGCACGGGCCGTGACATCCGGCATTTGGATGAAAAGATTCGACGCTGGATTCAACATCAAGGAGAGGTTCGGAATCAACCATTATGCCTGTAGGTATTCGACATCGAAAACTGTCGCCATGGCTGCCTGTTCGATCTCTTCGCGGGTGTAGGCTGTCCCTGAACCGATCAGATTATCGCCGACAATGTAATATGTATCACCTTCGATCAACACCCTGACCAACCCCGCTTGCTGGGCATTGTAAAAATCTGCAATTGCCATCTGCAACATGAAACCCCACCTCTTAGCCTGCACTATTCATAAATACTGCCGCGCCCTTGCTTGTTCCTTTGCCCGCACCGAATCCCTCGTTGGTCGCCCGTATGCACGGCTACGCACTCCTTCCTCGGAATCCGTTACGAACAAAGGCCCTGCGCGATCATCACGGCGATTCATGAATAGTGCAGGTTAGGATAGTCCCCGAATTATATCATCTTCATTGGTTCATGATCACATTCACAAGCTTGCGGTCATATATATCCATTACCAATAGATGGTACAGGTGGGGAGCGAAACCTCATTGAGCCGTTGCAAGTGCCGCATATGGACGGTAGCGTTCGGAAAAAGTAAATAAAAAGCAGGTAATGAGGTAGGACAGAGTATGCCTTTGGCGACAGAACAGAAGAATGAAATTATTGAGAAATTTAAGTTGCGTGACGGCGATACAGGTTCGCCTGAGGTGCAGGTTGCCCTGCTTACGGCGCGCATTACCCATTTAGGCGGGCATTTTAAGGTGAATCACAAGGATCACCACTCACGGCGTGGGCTGCTAAAGATGGTAGGTACTCGCCGTAATCTCCTGAGATATCTTAAGGCCAAGGATTTTGACCGCTATCGCAGTTTGA
>CAZJRL010000029.1:0-12470 GCA_964548425.1 uncultured Zetaproteobacteria bacterium
ATTCCTGCCCTGCAGGATAACTATATCTACCTGATTGAAACGGATGATGTGCTGGCATGCGTCGACCCGGCCGAAACCGCACCGGTGGAAGCTGCATGCAGGAAACTGGATCGCACGCTGACGCATATTTTGAACACGCATCACCATTGGGATCATGTTGGCGGTAATCCGGAATTAAAATCGAAGTATGGCTGTACGGTCATTGGCCCTTCCTGTGACGAGGCACGCATCCCCGGGGTAGATCAACCAGTAAGCGAGGGTGATACCATCCATCTCGGCAATCTGGATGCGTCCGTTCTGTTCGTACCGGGCCATACGCGCGGCCATATCGTCTATGTTATCGAAGATGCCCTGTTTTGCGGCGATACGTTGTTTGGCGCCGGTTGTGGCCGTCTGTTTGAAGGCACGCCGGAACAAATGTGGAACAGTCTGGGTAAAATAACCGCACTGCCACCATCCACCCGTTTTTATTGCGCCCACGAATATACACTGGGGAATCTTGAATTCTGCATCGAATGTGTGACGCAGGATGACGCCGTACAACGGAGATTCAAACGGGATCGTGACAGGCGCAGGCAGGGACTTCCGACTATCCCCGGAACCATTGGCGAGGAGTTAGCCACCAATCCCTTTCTGCTCCCGGCTCATGAATCGTTTAGCAATAATTATGCTCGTAGACATGGGATCAAGAGTGATTCCGTCAGTGTTTTCGCCCATATCCGTGCGGCCAGGGATTACTGGTAGGTACATGCTCACTGCCTGCGCGCAACGCGCAGGCAGCCAGACAGGTCGGCGCTCTGATCACTTCTACGAAGTAATTATATATGTTAAAAAAGACATTATAAGATTATCTATACAATAAAATATGGTATGTGCTATATTATGGAGCATGAAAAGTGCAATATTCTCTGATGAAATCGCGGCAATCTGCAAAATAATCGGGGAAAACTTGAAATCTTTCCGTATCAATGAACTCAACGAGAAGCAGGATATGATGGCCAAACGCGTCGGCGTATCACGGGATACCTATATACGAATGGAAAAAGGCGACCCGTCCGTAAAGATGGGCTACTGGCTGGAAGCATCCGGAATCACGCAACAACTGGATCAGTGGAGAGTGCTCTTTCATGTTGAAGATGACCTGTTCGCTGACTTCGGAAAGAAGAAAAAGGTGAGGCAAAGGGTGCGTGGCTGATGGGTGAGAAAGCTTCATACAATATACGCATCGCCGGAGATGCCGGAAATACGATCAAGATCGGGGAAATGGTTGCAACAGGCGAGCGTTGTGCCTTTCGTTATCACAAATCCTTTCTCCATCGTGATGACGCATTTCCCATTGACCCAAAGAATATCAGCGCAAACATCAAACGGCATTCAACGGACAGGGTTTTATTCGGCGTATTTGAGGATTCCCTCCCGGATGGATGGGGGCGAAAACTGATGGCTGCCAGATTCAGACTTTCCCACGCGGAACAATCTCCTCACCTGCTCCTTCGTTTCCTTGATGAGAAATCAATGGGCGCGCTGCGCTACGAACGACTGGATAGCGACCCAATAGAAACAGGAAGTGATTCCATCGATTGCATCGGCTTGCTTGCCCAGGCCGCGAGAGATTTTGAAAAAGGAGAGCTGTCCGATGATATAACGCTCCAGCGCCTGTTCAATTCGGCTGGAACCCCCGGTGGCGCGCACCCAAAGGCAAGCGTTTATGGAAACAATGGCTCATTATTACTGGTAAAATTCCCAAGCATAAATGATCACTATGATATGGTCGGGTTGGAAGCATCATGCCTTGAGTTGGCGCGAATGGCGGGGATACAAACACCTGTATCCTCAATCATGGAGGCTGGCGGAATTAAAATGCTTTGTCTGGACAGATTTGACCGCGTGGGCAACAGGTGCAGGCATATGATCAGCATGCAGAGCTTGCTTAACGTCTCGGGCTATTACAATTCCAGCTATGCGCAAATGGCCGATATCATTCGGGTGGTCTCAAGCATCCCTGAGCAGGATTTGCGCACTCTTTTCCGCCAGATGATTTTCAACGCAGTCATTGGAAATACGGATGACCATCTGAAAAACTTCTCAATGCTGTATGAAGATGGATACAGATTAACGCCTGCATACGATCTTCTTCCCAATGTGAACCGAAACATCGGGCATACGCTTTCGTTCCTCCACAACAATATTGCCCCTGAGCGGGGGGAGGCGGTTGGATCGTTAGCGCGGAGATTCAAAATCAACCGGAAACTTGCGGAGGATATCGTGGATGAAGTGGTGGATACCGTTGCCACCAACTGGCGTACAATCTGCACAAACAATGGCGTTCCGGAAGAAGATATATCCGGTTTCCACATGTATATTGAGGAACATTGGAAAAAATTAGCTCATTGAAGATGCAAACTCCCGCTTGCTTCCCGAAAAGGGACTCAAAGTGGGATTGCCGCTCATTCACCCAGAGTTTTGCAAGGGACTCTGGAGATTTCATTAAAACCCTTTTCGATGTCGGGTTTAACTGATAATGTCTGGATAACTCCCTGGCAGACAGGGAATGCAAATGCAGAATCGAAACACGCCCGGCAAGACCTGATTCTTTTTTTGAGAGTGCGAAATTGCCCGGAGCTTTTGCCAGGCGAAGGTTTGAAGTAACAACGGCAACCATCACCGTTCTGATATTGCTTTGATGGTTATACTTATGTCAACAATATCGCCACCCCTCCCAGTATCAAAATAACGACAGCAATGAAGGCCAGGATAACCGGAAACGGCCTTTCCTTCCGTATGCGGGGATCATCGCAGCAGGCCATAACTCAACCTGAAGCCACCTCATCCACATACCATTCGCATGCCTCCAATTGGGCCACGGGCAGCGATTCACCGTGTTGAATAAGCTGTAATGCATCCCTTTTACCTTCCCCTGCTGCCATCACGATGCATTTTCCGGCTTGATTCAACACCGTATAGCCCATCGAGACACGCTCGGGGGGTGGTTTCGGTGCGTTGAACACGGGTACAGCCAAACGTTCGTCATCAAGCGCCGGATTATCGGGAAACAAGCTCGCCGTATGACCATCCTCACCCATACCGAGCAATATCAAATCCATGGCCGGAGCATCGGCCAGCAACTCTGCATAAGCCCCAGCCGCATCTTCCGGGCCAAGTTCAGCCGGTATGCGGTGAATCTGTGCGGCAGGAACAGACACATACGACAGCAATGCCGCATCGGCCATCACATCATTGCGTTCCGCATCACCCGTTGGAAGGCAGCGTTCATCCCCAAACCAGACTTGTATGCGGCTCCAGTCCAGTTCGGCATCACGCAATAATTCATAGCAACGCTTTGGCGTATTTCCACCCGCCAGAACCCAGTGAAACACCCCTCGTTCCGCTATCGCCTGTTCACACTCAACGATGACCTGCCGGGCAACCTCAGCCGCCAGCGCAGCCGCATCAGGAAAGACGTGAATACGCATGTTCCATATCGGACAAATCCCGCCATCCGCCCTCACAACCATCCATGAGTGCATCCATGCCCGGTATGTCAAAGCTCCCCGCCGGATAGGTGTTAATATTTTTTTCCCCGGCCCATGCCGCCATAATCGGCTCGACCACACGCCAGCATTCCTCCACGCCATCGGCGCGGGTAAACAACCCGGCTTCGCCAAGCAGTACATCATGCAGCAGCGTTTCATATGCATCCGGCATACTCGAACCGGCCATGGCATAAGGCGCATCCAGCTGAATGCCACGCAAATCCATCGAAAGTCCCGGCTGCTTGGCGGTCATGGTCAGGGACATCCCTTCATCGGGCTGTACACGGAAAATCAGTTCATTATTGCGTATGGTTGTATCATCAAGATCAAACAGGGTCTGTGGCGGCGACTTGAACCGGATGCAAATCTCGGACACACGTGCAGGCAAGCGCTTGCCGGTGCGCAACAGGAACGGCACGCCCTGCCAGCGCCAGTTATCGATGTACAGTTTCACGGCGGCAAAGGTTTCCGTGATTGAATCATCGGCAACATCCTGTTCTTCCCGATATGCCGGAACCTGCTCACCCGCAACCGCGCCCGCATGATATTGCGCCCGCACCGCATGGCTGTGAACAGACTCCGGGTTCATGCGGCGTATGGCACGCATGACCTTCACTTTCTCATTGCGTACATCATCGGCATCCAGTGACAACGGCGGCTCCATCGCCACGATACTCATCACCTGAATCAAATGGCTTTGAATCATATCCCTGAGCGCACCGGCCTTCTCGTAATAACCGGCCCGGTATTCAATACCCAGTGATTCAGCTACGGAAATCTGCACATGATCGATATAATTACGATTCCACAACGGCTCCAGTACCGAATTTGCAAAACGAAAAACCATCAGATTCTGCACCGCTTCCTTGCCGAGGTAGTGGTCAATACGGTAAATCTGTGACTCCCCGAAATGTGTCTGCAAACTTTGATTCAGCGCCTCGGCACTGGACAGGTCCATACCAAACGGCTTTTCAATCACAATCCGGCGAAAACCTTCGCTCTCATCCGCCAGGCCTGCCTCGCGCAAATGACTGGCCACTGTCTCATACCACGAGGGTGGAATCGCCAGATAAAACAGGACGTTTTTCCTGCCATCAGCCTCACGCAACGCCCTGGCAAGATTTTGGTACAATTCCGGCTCCGCCAGATCGCCCACAACCACATCCAGCTTATCCTTGATACGCATCCATGAACGCGGGTTGAGGACAGCATCCGGAAAAAACTGAAGCAGTGCGTCATGCACATAATTTTTCCATTTGGACTGTGAAAAATTCTCGCGCACAGCGCCAATAATGCGTGAATGCGGACCGAGAAGATTCCAGCGATGCATATGCGCCAGCGCGGGCAATAGCTTACGCTTGGTCAGGTCACCTGTTGCACCAAAGATAACGATATTGGCGGCTTCCGGTTGTTTGCTACCTATCACCGATGCGAATTTCTCACTCATCAGTTTCCCCTTCTACTCGCCATCATCTGTAGCCTTGATGGAGTGCCCGCCAAAGCCCGCACGCATGGCATTGACGATTTTACCGGCAAATGCATCCGTTTCACGGCTGCGAAAACGCATCTGCAGAGCCAGTGTCAGCACCGGCGTCGGAATACCCAGATCAACTGCTTCATTCGCTGTCCAGCGGCCCTCACCGGAATCATCCATCCAGTCAGACAATGCGGACAAATCATTATCCTGCTCCAGCGCATCGCCGATTAAATCCAGCAGCCATGAACTGACCACGGATCCATGCTTCCAGATACGCGAAATCTGGTGTATATCCAGGTTAAACTCATCCTTGGCCTGCATCAGTTCGAAGCCTTCAGCAAAGGCCTGCATCATGCCGTATTCAATGCCGTTATGAATCATTTTGACAAAGTGGCCGGCACCTGTAGGGCCGACATGACCCCAGCCCTTGCCGTCATTCGATGCCAGTGTAGTCAGTGCGGGTGCAATCAATGCAATCGCTTCATCAGAACCGCCAATCATCATCGAATATCCATTTTGCAAGCCCCAGACCCCGCCGGATGTGCCGCAATCGGCAAACAGAATTCCTTTCCCGGACAGTTCCAGACCCCGCCGTTGGCCATCCCTGTAGTTGGAATTGCCACCATCAATGATCAAATCTCCGGCTTCAATACCTGCCGCCAGAAGCTGCTCAATCGTTGCATCCACAAACTGATGCGGAACCATCACCCAGATCACACGCGGCGCGGCAAGCTGTTGCACCATATCAGCCAGATCGGAGGCTACCGTGACTGTCTCCAGTTCTTCTTCCAGAGCCCTGCCCGGTGTCGCATCCACATCATAAGCAACAATTTCATGCCCGCCCCCGGCCAGGCGTCTTACCATGTTACCACCCATACGGCCCAAACCGATCATTGCCAGTTGCATCGCTTCTTCTCCATGCTTTTTTATTGAATTCCCCATCGTACGATGGAACCGCATGTTAACCCGGACTGTTCATAAAGTCTGCCATACCATCAGCGAGTACTCCAACCGTACGCCCGCCAGAATTCGCTGATGGTATGCTCTTCTACGGAACAGAATACTTGCCACCCTCCGCTATTCGCCATGAGTCGCTTTCCATGCAGCCAGCTTACGGCCCAGACGCATGAGCATTTCGTCGCACAACAGTTTCATTCCATCGTTTCCACTACCGCGCACCATGCGGCAGACAAGTTTTTCGGCAATAATAACACGGGGATCATCCTCAAAGCCGTAAAACACGCCATCGCCATGATGCGCATCAATATCCACATAGGCGATACGCCTAAACCCATGCACACTGAGCAACGCCTCGATGACAATGCCGCAATCATTAAACACGCAAAATCCTGCCGCGCCACCCCGCCTGGCATGATGTAACCCGGCAATGGGGACAAAGGCGCGCCGGCAACGGCCATCCATGATACGTGCCACCGCATCCAGAGCGCTCCCGGCAACCGTAGCCGCAGCCTCATAGATGCCGGGAAAAACGGGCGTATCACCCGCATCAAGCAGACCGGCGCCCGATTCGGATGCACTGCGCACCCGCTTGATGTATGCCTCACTATGAAAACGTGCAATATCTTCCCTGTTGGCCTGCACCGGAACACACATACTCACACGGTCCAATAATCCTCTTTCGCCAGCCGCTTCCATAAAGGCGGGAAGCCTCAATGGGCCAAAGGGATGAGCCTGACCGAAGGCGTAGCGACCCAAAGCTTCTCCGGAGTACAAACATATTTTATGACCCATAATCAATTTATGGATGTTATCAGCCGGATGCGCAAGCTAGAATGGACTCATGGAACTGCTATGAGGATATTACACGCCATGTTACGGGTCGGCGATCTGGAGCGGTCGCTGACATTCTACACCTGTGTACTTGGCATGCGCCTGTTACGCAGAAAGGATTATCCCGGTGGAAAATTCACCCTGGCTTTTGTCGGTTACGGAGATGAATCCGAAACCGCGGTCATTGAACTGACGCATAACTGGGAAACATCATCATATGATTTGGGTGACGGCTTCGGCCATATTGCTATCGGCGTGGATGATATTTACAGCGTGTGCGAAACCATCAGGACGGCCGGAGGAAATATTGTTCGCGAACCCGGCCCGATGAAACATGGCAGCACTGTCATCGCTTTTGTGGAAGACCCTGACGGCTATCGGATCGAACTCATCCAGCAATAGAAAAACGGGGGGACAGTTTTTCTATTCTTCTTCCGAAAGACTTCCCTCGTGTAAACGCAGCACACGATCACAGGTGCGCGCCAGATCGCGGCTGTGCGTCACCATCATCACGGCCGCATTCTCCTGCCTGCATAACTGCTGCATGGCATCAAATACTTCGCTGGCCGTGTGTTCATCCAGGTTTCCGGTAGGCTCATCCGCCAGCAGCAGGCAGGGACTGCCCACCAGAGCACGGGCCACAGCGACCCGTTGAGCTTCGCCGCCGGACAGCTTGCCGGGTCTGTGATCCGCGCGTTTTTGCAAACCCAGACGTTCCAGTAAATCCATTGAACGATCCACAGCTTCCGCACGTTTCCTTCCACGTACAAGCAGTGGCATCATCACATTCTCGAGCGCACTCAACTCGGGGATAAGATGATGCGCCTGATAGACAAAACCAATCTTTTTATTGCGCACAACGGCCGTTTGCCTCGGGGACAGAGAGAACAGCGCCTCACCATCAAGAAACACCCTGCCATGGTCCGCGGGCTCCAGTGTTCCCAGAATATGCAACAACGTACTCTTTCCGGAGCCGGACTGGCCCACAATAGATACAAACTCACGATGCATCACATTCAGATCAATCCCGTTTAACACATCAATCGGACCAGCGGGGGAGGCAAAGGATTTGTACAGTCCGGATATTTCGAGCAATAGGGTATCAGGCACAGATGACCGGCATGAGCAGAGCCACTTGTAGCATTCGTAAACGACGCATTATTGTCCGGACTTTCTACTGAGAAGAATTTTAATAGTGTTCTGAACCCGTTGCTTCTGATAAGCCTCGACCACCCTGCGTATGGACGGAAATTTATTGGTGATTTTGTTAAAATCTATTCTTGAGAGTTCCATAAGTTCGGCTCTTTTACTTGCTGTCACGGTAGCGGTACGCGGTTTATCCGTCAGCAGCGCAACCTCGCCAAAGAAATCCCCCTCACCCATTTTTCCCAGTTCAACCTGATCTCCATTCTTCTCCATACCGCTGGTGAACACATCCACGGAACCCGATCGAATCAGGTAAAAGGTATCCTCTGTTTCCCCTTCACGAACAATGACATCACCCTTCTCGAACGTCCGTAAGTGAAAATGATCGGCCAGGGCCAGTCTGGCATCCTCCGGCACCCCTTCGAACACCGGCGTAATTGCCAGCACTCTGGCCAATACCCTCTCGCGATAGAAATCTTCAATGGTTGACTGAATAGCAGGATACTTTCCCACCCATTCATCAAAGGTCGTCCGATCAATCATCAGCAGGCTGCAATCTGTTTCAGCAATCGCCTCATCCGAATACGGCACGCGGGACATAAATGCATATTCACCAAAAAAGTCGCCTTCTGACAGATGCGAGAAAACCTGCTTCCTGTCCTGTGCATCCCTGGCGCGCAATAATATATTACCCATACCTATCAAATACAGGTGGTCGCCATAATCGCCCTCGCAAAAAACAGGCGTATCCGCTGCCACGTGCCGTAATTGCAGGGAATCGATAAACGCTTCCAGCTCATCGCCGGACAGGCCGGAAAGCAATGGCATACGTTCAAAACTTAGCCTGGTGTAATCCTTACCAGCAGCATCAGGCGCCTGTATATGATCCCGGGGCTTTACCGTACTAATTGCCCAGTCATCACCACGTTCGCTTGACAGTGTTTTCAGACGCTCCTTGATTTCCGTCCGTTCCGGATCAAGGCGAAGAACAATTTTATTGATTGCAATCGCCTGCACCACAAATCCCCGCCCGGCATAAATTCCGGCAATATGAATGTAGTCGGCAACGGCATTTTCGGTATCCCCGATCTTCTCACGCAGTTCGGCCAGTTTTACATGGGTACGCAGATCATCCGGTTCGAGCTCATGAAGTTCACTGAAATATTCCAGAGCTCTCCTGTATCTTCCATTCAGAAGAGCCCGTTTAGCCTTGTCGCGTAATTTTTCGTTAGCCATTAATGCCCCGGCGCACTGCATGTAGCTTTATTTATGAAGGTATTAGTGTTATTCATAGCGAAGGGCATCCGCTGGCGGAACATGTGCGGCACGCCATGCAGGATAAATAGTTGCCACTAATCCCATACAGAAACTTACGATCACGACCAGCCCGACAGCAACCGGATCAATAATAGAGGGAACATGATCGATATAATATACATCACTGGAAAGGATTGTCACGCCCGTAATGTTTTGTACCCAGGCGAGAAGCACATCCAGTTTCCACGCCAGTAACAGGCCGAAAAAAGCCCCCGTTAACGTACCGATACCGGTCAAAATTGCCCCCATATACAAAAACACCTTCATCACCGAAGCATCGGCCGCGCCAATCGTCTTCAGGACTGCAATTTCCTTTCTGCGCTCCATCACCACCATCACCAGCGATGCCACCATATTAAATACGGCAACAAGCACAATCAACGACAGAATAATGCCCATCACCACCCGTTCCATTTTCAATGCCCGGAAAAATGAACGGTGTTGCTGCATCCAGTCCTTGATCCAGGCATCAGGCGGAAGTTGCCGGCGAGCTTCATTGGCAACAAACGGAGCCTGATTCCGGTCAAAGAGATGCAACTCAATCCCCGTAATCCTGTCTCCCAGACGGTTGAGTCTTTGCACCGCTTCCATGGGCGCGATAATCAGGCCCACGTCATACTCGTAAAAACCGGAATTAAAGATACCCGCCACTTCGAAAGAACGCATGCGTGGCGCCATGCCGGAAGGTGCAACACCTGCCGCGGGTGATACCAGGTTTACCCTGTCTCCCGTTCGCAGTGCCAGTTTATGTGCCAGATCCCTGCCGATCACCAGCTTGAATGGTGAACCCGTGCCAAGAGAGGAGAAATCACCGGACACCATATGCCGGGCAATATCCTGCTCACGGGAAATATCCACACCCTTGAGCATCACACCCGCTGCAAGTGAACCATGGGCGGCCATCACGGGAATCGAAATATAGGGCGCGGCGCGAGCTACCCCCGGAAGCTTCTCCACCTTTTGCAACCACTCCGGCCATTGCTCCAGCGTATTGCCCGGCCCCTGGATATCGACATGTGAGGAAAAACCCAATATCCTGTCCTTTAATTCAACGTCGAACCCGTACATGACGGAAAGAACAACAATCAGGGCCGCTACGCCAATCGCCACGCCAATGCCCGAACTCCAGCTAATCAGGGAAACAAAACGTTCTTCCCGCCGGGAGCGCAGATAGCGCACAGCCAGCATCAATTCGTATTTCATAAGCCTGGATTTTTCATGAGAAATACGGGCTAGGAAAGATAACGCACATACAGATATGCATGGGCAATAATAATACTGACCAGCATGAGTAGAAATGCATGTTTGGTAAACTGGATAAACCCGATCGGATGACCGGCCCGCTGGGAAAAACCCGCGACAATCAGGTTGGCTGATGCGCCAATCAGGGAGCCGTTGCCACCCAGACAGGCGCCCAACGCCAGAGCCCACCACAACGGCACAATCATCTGATCACCACCAAACGTCGGCGCCATGTTCTCAATCAGGGGAATCATGGTGGCAACAAAGGGAATATTATCAATCACAGCCGATGCAAGAGCGGAAATCCACAAGATGGCAGCGACAGTGGCATTAAAATCACCCCCTGTAAACGCCAGTGTCTTTTTCGCCATCCACGCAATCACGCCCACATGCTCCACACCGGTTACGACAATAAACAGACCGACGAAAAAGAAGATGGTTGTCCATTCCACCTCGGCCATAATGCTTTCAAAGGCTTTATCCTTGCCATGCAGATCATGCCCCCAGGTCTCCAGCAATAGCAGCAGGGCGGCACCAAACAAGGCAATGGTCGCCGGTTCCAGATGCAGACTGTGTGACATGGTGAATCCCGTAATGACCAGGCCCAGCACAAACAGACTCTTTTTGAGCAAGGGGATATTCTTGATAGCCTCGCGCTCGTTAAATTCCATAATGAGCCGCTGTGCATCTTCCGATGCATGCAGGCCACGGCCAAACAGGAACCAGATCATCAATAGTGTAACCAGCATAATGAATGGAATAACCGGTGCCAGATTGGCCAGAAAATCATAAAAACTCAGATGTGCCTGCGAACCAATCATGATGTTGGGAGGATCGCCAATCAGTGTGGCCGTGCCACCAATATTGGAGGCGAGAATCTGGGAAAACAGAAACGGGTATGGTTTCACGCCCAGGGCATCGGTAATCAGCAGGGTAACCGGAGCAATCAGTAATACCGTGGTCACATTATCCAGAAAGGCTGAAAATGTAGCTGTCACCACCGAAAGCATCACCAGTATGCCCCATGGACGCCCGCGTGCCAGTTTGGCTGACTTGATCGCGACATACTGGAACATCCCCGTCTTCTGGCTGATAGCCACAATCACCATCATTCCGGTCAGCAGCCCGATGGTATTGAAATCAATACCGTCAACTGCCTGCTCCTGTGTCAGCACGCCGGAAAGAATCATCATTCCCGCACCCAGAAGAGATAATACGGCCCGGTTAAACCGTTCAAGCATGATGGCGGCATAAACGACCAGCAACACGGATACCGCGATCCAGACAGGATTCATGCCGAACAGTACATGCATCGCCGAAGCACCGCCGGAATCAGGCATCAAATGCTTTCTCGGGAATAAACCGGTCCATCGCCCGCAGAATATCGCTCGACGAAATAATCCCGGCCAGATGCTGCTCGCCGTCCACAACCAGTACATATTCAAACCGGTCATGAGTGACCATCGCCGCGGTTGCCGATAACAGCGACTCATCCTCGCGTACAATGGTCGGGTTATCGTCCATCACATCGGTAATATTCTTCTTGAGAATCTCCTGATAATGCTTGCGCAACAGTCCGATATCCGGTGCAAACGGCACGGACTGCAAATACCCGTCAACGATGTATTCCGGTACAATATGCGAAAGCAATGTCAACGTGTTTACTGCTCCGAGAATATGATTCTCATCATCTACGACCGGAATGATCCGGAATGTTTTGGTGTTCAGGAATTCGATCGCCTCGGCAACCGTTTGATCGGGCCGGCATGTCATGACATTCTTGACCATAATCAGGTTCGCATGCATCTCACACCTCCCGTTTTTGAAAATTTGTAACTATTCAGGTCATTTCCACCATTGAAATACTAACCGCAAAGTACGCAAAGTTTCACAAAGGAAACTCAAAATGATCAACTCCCGGAGACCTGCCTGCGTGCCTGCCTGTGCGCCGCACGCAGACAGGC
>CAZJRL010000029.1:12570-15206 GCA_964548425.1 uncultured Zetaproteobacteria bacterium
CCGCACGCAGACAGGCGGTGAAACGCTTTTGATCATGCCAGTTTCATATACATGCTGAGTTGTTAGTATTTATTCAGGCCGCATATGCGGAAATAGTAACACATCACGAATCGAATGTTGCCCTGTCAGCATCATCACCAGCCGGTCAATGCCGATACCAACCCCGGCCGCCGGCGGCATGCCGTACTCGAGCGCACGAAGGTAGTCCTCATCCACGCCCGTCGCCTCTTCATCCCCTGCCGCCCTGGCCTGCGCCTGCGCCATAAAGCGCGCACGTTGATCATCAGGATCATTCAATTCAGAAAAGCCGTTGGCAATTTCCTTGCCGGCGACAAATAATTCGAAACGATCCGTGAAAAAAGGCTCATCCGCATTGCGCCGAGCCAGAGGTGAAATGTCCACCGGGAAATGTGTCACAAACGTGGGCTGTTGCAGTTCCGGTTCCACCAGTTCTTCAAACAGGGCAGCCAGATAATGCCCTGCTTTCCAGGTGATCAATGGCTTGAAATCGGAGATCACCTGCATACAAACCGTCGCCAGCAAGGCCTTGTCTTCAGCATGACCGCGCACATCCGAACGTTTCTCAAAAACGGCTTCATCCATACGTATCCGCTTGAATGGCTGGTTCAGGTGAATTTCCACATCTTCCCAGCATACCTTCTCTACATCACACGCCCTGGCCACATCACGGATCAGATCCTCGGTTATATCCATTGCATCATTGAAATCAGCATACGCCTGATACCATTCAACCATGGTAAACTCGGGATTATGCGTTGCATCCAGACCTTCGTTGCGAAAATTACGGTTAATCTCGAACACACGCTCAATGCCACCGACCACCAACCGCTTCAGGAACAGTTCAGGCGCAATACGCAAATACAAATCCATATCCAGCGCGTGATGATGAGTAATGAACGGACGTGCCGCCGCGCCGCCGGGCTGGCTTTGCAACATGGGCGTTTCCACTTCCATGAAATCCCGCGCTACGAGTGCGTTTCTCAAAGCGCTGATCGCCTTCGAGCGTGTTCGGAACACGTCGCGCACCTCGGGATTCACCATCATATCTACATAACGCTGGCGATAACGTGTTTCCTTGTCCGCAAGTCCGTGCCACTTCTCGGGCAATGGCCGCAGGCATTTGGTAATCAGCTCGATACGGGATGCTCTGACCGACAATTCACCTGTTCGGGTGCGGAAAACCGCGCCTTCCACGCCAATAATGTCACCCAGATCCCATTTTTTGGTCGGATTGTAGGTTTCGGCGCCCAGTTCGTCCCGGTTCAGAAATATCTGAATCCGTCCCGACCCGTCCTGAATATGCATAAAACTGGATTTTCCCATAATACGGTGGCCCATGACGCGCCCGGCCATACAAACACAAATATTCTCTGATTTCAGCCTGTCTGCATCCCAGGACCCGCACTGCGCCAGCACTCCGGAACTTGAGTCGCTAACGCGGTAACTGTTCGGATACGCCATGCCCGCATCACGCAGACGGGTCAGCTTCTCACGCCGGACACGAATCTGTTCGGATGGTAACGCTCCGGAAATTGCCGAAGCCTTTTTATTCATTTCCAGCGCCTTACTTTTGGCTGTTCAGATCCAGATCGCCAAAGAAGAAGGCAATCTCGGCGGCGGCGTTCTCCTCCGAATCCGATCCGTGTACGGCATTGGCGTCAATAGAATCTGCATGGTCAGCACGAATCGTCCCCGCTTCCGCCTCTTTCGGGTTTGTTGCACCCATCAACTGACGGTTCAGCGCCACGGCATTTTTACCTTCAAGCACCATGGCAAGAATGGGACCGGAACTCATGAATGCGCATAAATCTCTGTAAAATGAACGCTCTCTGTGTACTGCATAAAAGCGTCCTGCCTGCCCGGGTGACAATTGCGTCATACGCGTTGCAACCACGGCAAGACCATTCTCCTCAAAACGGCGAATGATGTCGCCAATAACATTCTTGGCCACGGCATCCGGCTTGATAATTGAAAGTGTACGTTGAACGGCCATGCTTAAACCCCTTCCATACTAAAACATCACAGTCTTTAACCTGCACTATTCATGAATAGTGCAGGTTAAGCCGGGCCATCGTATAAATAGCCCGGATCGCGCTGCGTGGCGCGGCACTCTAGCAGCCTGCCGGGCTTAGGGGAATTATAGCGAGTACAGGCAAGCGGGTTACCCATCGGTGCAGGACTACAGCAACACAAATATGAGGCATTACAGGCGCATGGTCAGTACGTCAGCACCTCCCTGACGGAATGCAGGCAGGTTGCAGGGAAGAAATATATCTACAAATATTCAGGCAGACGCACTCTCAACTCATTTGCCGCCATCGCCGCATAATTCTTGTCCACCTCAATCACATCACACTGTTTCAGAGCATCCTTACAGCAAACCCGCAGCAAACCAAGAAATGACGGTGCGGCTGCCAGGTAAATCTTACCGAACACGGACTGTTTGTATGCCTTTGCCAACACACCGGCCAGTTCATGAGAAAAGCGGATGGCTGCTTCTTTTTTCGGGCTCACCTCCTGTTCCATGACATGCCTGCCCGATCCTGAACTGTCAAAGGCCCGACCCGGTAAATCTGATGTTAAATCCCGTTCATGCATGCGTCCTTCCGGCGATT
>CAZJRL010000030.1:0-15201 GCA_964548425.1 uncultured Zetaproteobacteria bacterium
ACGGAAACCCGGCATGCGTTAAGTATCAAACGCATCTATGTTCCGCCCAACTGAACGGTTATTCCACATTTAAATCAGAATATTCTCACCGCAAAGGACGCAAAGTTGCCTTTTACTTTGCGGAACTTTGCGGTGCTATCATGACCGTCCTAACCACACCGGTCAGGCGACAGCGGATGAGGACTCCGGAGTATCGGCAAACGTCTTCAGTTTCTTGGCGCGCGATGGGTGGCGCAACTTACGCAGGGCCTTGGCCTCGATCTGGCGGATACGTTCGCGGGTCACGCCAAACTGTTTGCCCACCTCTTCCAGTGTATGGTCCGTATTCATACCAATGCCAAAACGCATGCGCAGCACCTTCTGTTCGCGCTCGGTTAACTGACCCAGCACTTCAAGCGTGGCTTCCGCAAGCGCCGAATTGACTGCGCCGTCCAGAGGATTTTCGGCATTTTCATCCTCAACAAAATCCTTGAGCTGTGAATCTTCCTCGTCGCCAATGGGTGTTTCCAGCGATACCGGTTCCTTGGCCACTTCAAGAATCTGGCGCACTTTCTCTTCCGGCATTTCCAGATATTCGGCTAACTCTTCCGGCGTGGGTTCGCGACCGATTTCCTGGGCAATACGCCGGGAAACGCGCATCATTTTGTTAATCGTTTCAATCATATGCACCGGAATACGAATGGTGCGCGCCTGATCGGCAATGGAGCGGGTAATGGCCTGTCTGATCCACCACGTGGCATAAGTGGAAAATTTATATCCGCGCCGCCACTCAAATTTGTCCACGGCCTTCATCAGACCGATATTTCCTTCCTGAATAAGATCAAGAAAGCCCAGCCCGCGGTTGGTATATTTCTTGGCAATGGAAATGACCAGACGCAGGTTAGCCTCAATCATTTCGCGCTTCGCCTGACGCGCCTTGGCTTCACCCATGGTCAGTCGCCGTGCGACATGTTTGAGCTCATGCACATCCAGTTCAATTTCCTGTTCCACACGCTTGATACGGCGCTGGTTTTCCCGAACCTTACCGGCAACAGGTTCCAGTGCTTTAGTCCATGCTGTACCCTCATGTGCGGCCAGCAGCGTATCTACCCAGCGTTCATCATTTTCCATGGGCTGGAAACTTTCAATGAACAGCTTACGCGGCATTTTTGCTCTCAGTGAAAGATCACGAATAACGCGCTCATATTTGCGTACGCGTTCAACCGCATTCTTGAATCGCTGGACCAGCATATCAATTTGCCTGCTGGAGAATGGAATACTGACCAGTTCGGCAAGCATTCCCTCCAGCGTCTGTTTCAGTGAGGCTGCAAGTTTGGCATTGTCCGGCTTGTTACACAGTTGTTTCTTTTGTTTAAGGAATTTTAGATGCAGCTTTTTGGCAGCTGTAAAATGCATGATGGCTTCTTCCAGTTGTTCTTCACGGGTGATGACCATTTCCTGCATCGGTGTGCCATCCGGTGTAGCCTTACGCGCCTTGATGGCTTCATCCAGCTTTTCCTGATCAATAGGCTGGTTCTTGTGAATGTCTTCGTCTTCGTCATCGTCGAGGTCATCATCGGCTGATTTATTCAGTTGCGATTCATATTGTGCAATTGCGGCGGCGTTCACAACCTTGTCATCAATATCAAGAACATGGCGCAGATCAGCATCTTCTTCCTGAGCCTTGTCGCCCAACAGCATAATTTCCCGGAACGTAGCCGGACACAGGCAAATTGCCTCCAGAACCTGCATACGGCCTTCCTCGATACGGCGCGCAATCTCTATTTCTCCTTCACGCGTCAGTAACTCGACAGTCCCCATCTCACGCAAATACATACGCACAGGATCATCAATACGAATCACGGTTCCCAGCGTTGTTGTATCCGCCCGCAGAGCGGAATCTTCCTTACGCAGACGATCTTTGCGAATACTGTATTCACTGTTTGGCGCACGTTCCGGATCCACTACATCAATACCCATTTCGGTGAAGAGATTAATGATTTTCTCCACCTGATCCGGCGACACCAGTCCCTCAGGCAAATGCTTGTTCAAATCATTGTAGGTAATGAAGCCTTCCGCCTTTCCGCGCGCCATTAAAACGCCCAGATTCTGAAGCCTTACCTGTTCTTTATTCGGCATTGATATCACCCTCTTCGCTGTTGCTGTATTTTCCACGATCGCTTTTTCAGGCGCGTGCTTTCTTCGATTCCCATACCGCCCTGCTTTAAACGGCGTTCAATATGCTCGGTCTCCATAGCCAGTAGCAGAGCGGTGAATTCATCGTCCGTCATATCCGGCTGGTTCGCCCAACGGGGAATGCATTCGTCTTGCGGAAACTCGTGTCTGAGCGTTTGTACAATGTTTTGATTTGATGCTGCTAATTCCAGAGCGCGGGTGTATACATGATTAAATATAGTATCGTCAAGTAAAAAGTGTTTTGCATCTTTCGGCAACGCGCCAATTCGCTCGGGATTTCGGATCAGTGCAGCGAGAAATCTTTCCTGTAATCCTGCCGAGGGCCGGGTGATATTTTTAATGGTCGCAGGAGACTGATGCCGGCCTTTCTCCTTTAGTTTGATGCCGGTAGCCGACTCGGCTTCCTGCTGCCATGCCTGCCGCAGGTAATCGTCCTGCATTCCGGCCAGCATGGCATCGGCTTTCTTGGCCATGCGCGCACGTCCTTCAGCACCACGTCCGGCAAGGCTGCGCAAGCCGGCAAGCCATGTATCCATTATTGGTCTGGTTTTCGTATGAACCCGCCGGCTAAAGGCCTCTGCCCCCTCTTGTTGTAACAAACTGTCCGGATCTTCCCCGTCAGGCAAATAGAGAAATCGGGGCCCGTGTTCGGCATTCAGGATCGGTAACATGCGCTCCAGAGCCCGCCATGCAGCCTGCTTGCCAGCACGATCACCGTCAAAACAGAACACGGGCTCGGCATGCAGACGCAGAATTTCACGTATCTGTCGTTCGCCTATGGCCGTGCCCAGCGGCGCGAGTCCTACAGGCAACTCATGTGCCGCCAGAGCCAGCACATCCATGTACCCCTCGACAACGATCAAAAGTTTGTGTTTGCGAATGGATTCACGGTGCTCATAATAGCCATATAGCAATTCTGATTTATGGTAATACGGTGTTTCCGGAGAATTCAGATATTTAGGTTCACCTTTCTTCATCAGCCGCCCGCCGAATCCTGTCACATGACCGCGGCGGTCGCGAATGGGAAACATAACCCGCGCACGAAAGCGATCCGCATAGCCGCGATCGCCCTTGAATAACAATCCTGTCGTTTCCAGTTGGGCCAGTATCCGCGCATCCTGACCGAAGCTCTTCTGCATAAAGCCATAACCTGGCGGGGCATAACCCAGCCTGTAACGATTGATAATTGCTGCGGACAATCCCCGGCGCCGGAAATATTCCAGTGCAGGCTTGCCCTGTTCCGAATGCAATGCGCTGGAGAAGAAACTGGTCGCACGGTCAAGCAAATCAAGCGCCTGCTTCTTCCTTGCTTCCTCCTGTGGTGCAGGGCCCCTGTCTTCCGGAATATTGAGTCCTGCCTTTTCAGCCAGGTATTCAACGGCCTCAGGAAAGGAATAGCCGTCATGTTCCATCAGAAACTGAAAGGCGCCACCCCCCTTGCCACAACCGAAGCAGTAATAGAGCTGTTTGTCGGTTGAGACCGAAAATGAAGGAGATTTCTCATGATGAAAGGGGCACAGCCCCATAAAGTTTGCACCTGATTTCTTCAGTTGTACATGGTGCGCAATCAGTTCAACGAGATCTGTGCGGGCCAGCACCTCATCCAGGAATGAGACAGGAAAATGCGCCATAGCCTTATGTAGCCGATATGGCGGAAATATTCAAGCCATAACTGCCCACCTGAGCAGCTACTTTAAGCCGACAACCGTGCCCTGACCATGGCCGACAGCTTGCCCATATCCGCACGGCCTTGCACCTTTGGCCGGATCGCCGCCATCACCCGGCCCATGTCTTTGATGCTGGCAGCACCCGTTTCATCCATGGATTCCTGAATGATTTTTGTTACTTCTTCTTCGCTCAAAGGTTCGGGAAGATAGGCTTTATAAAGCTCGGCTTCACGCTGTTCCCTAGCTTCAAGGTCGTCTCTGCCTGCTTCAGCATACTGCTGTGCGGCATCGTTGCGTTGTTTAACCAGCCTGGCAATCAGGGCTATGATTTCATCCTCGGAGGGTTCATGCCCCAGTTCGATTTGTTTATCCTTGATTGCGGCCCGTAACATACGAATAGCGGAGAGTCTTTCTTTTTCGCCCGCTTTCATCGCAATTTTCATATCTTCGGTAATGCGTTGGCTTAACATAGTATTCCCCTGATATTTTATTGATGGAATTTGAGAGTGCCAAGAAAAATGCCGGGCAACAAGGCCCGGCATTCTATTCGATTTCCGTCAAGGCTAGAAATCACGTGCCTCACGGCGGCGAATTCGACGCAATCGCTTCATCAAGCGTTTGCGGGCCGCGGCTTCCTTGCGTTTTTTTGCAATCGACGGTTTCTCATAAGCCTCACGGCGCCGGCATTCGCTGATGACACCTGCGCGCTCCACCTGCTTACGGAAACGCTTCAGTACAATTTCAAACGCATCGTCAGAATCAACTCTGATGCCTGGCATAAAAAACATCACCCCCTTCCGCTTTGCATGTACATGCGTAGGCTCACTGGCTTGTGAGTTTGTAAACAAACGTCTTACTGACGATACAAAGGGGCGGCGGATTATCATCATGCGTGCGGACAAGTCAAATACCGGGGAAAGCGAAAGCTTGCTTAAAACAACCGGTACAGTCGGTGGCTGGACGCTGTTGTCCCGTATCCTGGGTTTCGTGCGTGATATTCTTCTGGCACGCGTGTTGGGTGCAGGCTTGATGGCGGACGCATTCTTTGTTGCTTTCAAGCTTCCTAATTTCTTCCGCCGCATGTTTGCCGAGGGTACGCTCACTGTGGCGCTGGTGCCGGTACTTGCCGATGAACGCAAACATGGCGAGGCCGCCGCGCATGATTTTCTCAATGCACTGGCGGGTCTGCTGCTTCTTGTTTTGCTCCTCTCCACCATTCTGGGAATTGTGTTTATGCCACTGTTACTTCTTGTTTTTGCTCCCGGGTTTCACGATGAGCCGGAGCGGTGGGCGCAAACCCTGACGCTGGCACGATGGATATTTCCCTATATGGCAATGGTCTCACTGGCAGCCATGGCATGGGCGGTACTGAATACCTACCGCAAGTTTGCTGTGGCCGCGGCCAGCCCCGCCCTTTTGAACATCGCGGTCATCTTTGCTGCCGTTGTGTTGGCACCGTCATTTGACAATCCGGCCCTGGCCCTGGCCGCTGGCGTGCTTGCCGGCGGCATATTGCAACTCGGTATCCAGTTTCCCGCTTTGAAACGTATTGGCTGGCTGCCCCGGCCTACCTGGAAATTCAGGCATCCCCCGGTCATCCGCACCCTTAAGCTGTTCGGCCCTGCTGTTGTTGGCGTGGCTGCGTTGCAAATCAATATTCTCGTGGGAACGATTCTGGCCACGCTGCTTCCTGTCGGTGCAGTATCCTATTTATACTATTCGGACCGGATCGTGCAACTGCCTCTGGCATTATTCGGCATCGCCATGGGCACGGCTTTGTTGCCGGCACTGTCTGCCCACTTTGCCAGCCGGAAAACCGAAGCCGCCCTGCATGAATTACGGCAGGGTTTAAGCTGGCTGACATGGATTACCCTGCCCGCAGCACTGGGGCTTCTGCTGCTGGCCGAACCCATTATTATCACCCTGTTTGAGCATGGACGTTTCACGCATATGGCCAGCGTTGCCACCGCTCACACCCTGCAAGCCTATGCGCTGGGACTCGTTGCTTTCTGCTGGACACGCGTGCTTTCCACGGCCTGTTATGCCGAGCAGGATGCTAAAACACCCATGCGCTATGCCGCGATTAGTGTAGCGGCCAATATTGTTATGGCGGTACTCCTGATGTGGCCTCTGGACTACATCGGTCTTGCGCTGGCCACATCGCTGGCTTCGTTTGTCAATGCCACCCTGTTGTTGTCGCATCTGCGAAAAAAACATTTACACTTGCTGGACAGTACAAGCCTAAAAAGAATGGCACGCGCCCTCGCTGCTTGCGTGCCCATGCTTCTTTTTTTGCTATCAATCGATTATTTCTGGCCATTCCCGGAACATGGAAAAGTCTTGCAAACCATGTGGTTAAGCATATCAATCTCCGGCGGCATACTCGTGTTTTTTCTTACAGCCCGGTTGTTGGGTGAGAGGTTGAATTCGTTTCGACCGACGGGCAAGTAAACAATTGTTGACTTTTCCGCCGGGAATCCCTTACAGTTCGCGTAATTGCATACTTTTTATGTCATGATTATCTCGGAAAGATTCTCCCTGCGAACATCCTTTCATACCATGCATGCAATAATATTTTATCAATAGATTAGAGGTATTTCTTATTATGGCTACAGGTACAGTAAAATGGTTCAACGACTCCAAGGGTTTTGGCTTTATTGCTCCGGATGATGGAAGCGACGACGTGTTCGTTCACTTCTCCTCCATTCAGGGCGATGGCTTTAAAAGCCTGGCTGAAGGTCAGAAGGTGTCATTCGATATCGAACAGGGTCAGAAAGGACCGCAGGCACAGAATGTTGTTGCTGACTAAATCATTGTTTGCGTAAGCAAGCCTGATTTTAATACCCCGCCCAATGTTTATCATTCGGCGGGGTTTTTTTTGACAGATGCATTACAAATTTATTAACAAAAGATCACTGTACAACGGGTTTTTCCGACTTGATGCTTATACCGTGGAGCATGAGCGTTTTGATGGCGGCAAGCAGATCGTTGTGCGTGAGCACCTGGAACGCGGGGATGCTGTGGCTGTGTTGCTTTATGATCCGGTCAGGGATGCCGTGCTGTTCATCGAGCAATTCCGCATTGGTCCGGCCGTGCGCAATGATGTGAAAGAGCAGGATGCCTGGTTGATCGAAATCGTGGCAGGCATGGTGGATGAAGGCGAGACACCCGAAGCATGCGCACGGCGTGAGTGTGTTGAAGAAGCAGGCTATGCACCCGAGGCACTCCAGCTTCTCGGGTGCTACTATGCCACGCCCGGGGGTTCATCCGAACGTATTTATCTGTATCTGGGCAAAGTGGATGCGGATAAACCCTGTGGTAGTGGCGGCGGACTGGATGAGGAACACGAGGATATTCGCACCCTGTGGGTGGAGAGGGAACAGGCGATGCAGTGGGTGTATGAAGGACACATTAATTCTGCACCACCCATCATGGCCATGTTGCTGGCTTTCGGAACGGTGAGAAAAGACGCTCACTAAAACATTTGGATCAAGAGAATATCAACGGTTTTGTGTGTCTGGAGTGTTATGAAGGGGGGGGCTGCCTGGATTGCATAGTAGTCCAGGCTACCAAAAGGGGATTGTTTCCTGTTACTACGGTCCTTACACCGCGGTGATGATGGCAACCATCAGAAGCACCAGAACACCTGAAGCTATGGACAGATACGTTATATTATCGAAATTTCCTGTGTATCCATCATTAAGGGTTATATCTATTTTTGTGTTTGCCATTGTTACACCTCCCGTCGTTTATGTGGATCATTATAGGAGGTGCTATATCATTAAACTGTGATCTGGATCACACTTTTCGAAAAGTTTTGGTCCAGACCGTATGAAGGAGCCCGGAGCATCTGATGTCTATATGCCGGAAAAGACTTATGGCAAGACCTGTTGCATGTCTGGCTACATTGGTGGGCATGCTGATGCTGGCGCAGCCGGTGATGGCTGAAGCAAATTTCCTGCTTGAGCCTGGCGCCGCTTATCGTACAGACAAGCTGAACTGGAATTTTCACGCTCCAACAACGATGCAGGCACCGGCAATGTATGGGACGTATCCACCGCCGTTGGTTACAGGCTGGGCGACTTATTTCCTGACGCCGCTGGCAGGCTGGTCCATTCACCGGCAGAATTTGCGCATCAGGAACGGATTTCAGCCCATTCCGGCCACTGGCGCATTTGCCGGACTGGACAGCATTTATGAATAGTCCAGGTTAGATCGTTCACCGTTTTTCACAGTGTGCCCGTTGTGTGATGTCGGTAATCAGAGGCTGAAGTTGTGATGCGGTTGCAGCATGCGTCGTGTCCGGTTGATGGGAGAGGGTCAGCAGGTGTGTGCCGGATTTCAGCCATGGCGCCACGGCTTTGGCATGCCACAGCAGCATTTGATCGCCCGTATTATCAGCGTCATTGATCACGACCCAGACCGGTTCACGACCCATGCGGCGCAGTTTCTCCAGGCTGAGCAGCGCATGATTGATGCCCCCCAGCCTCGCGCGTACGATGAGTACAACAACGGAATCCTGTATGGCGGATAACCAGTCGCTAACCAGAAAATTCTCCGCTAACGGAACCATCAGACCGCCTACGCCTTCGATCAGGGTGATATCCTGCTCCAGTATTCTGGCGGTACACCAGCGCACAAGTTTTTCCGGTTCGATACATAAGCCCTGTTCTGTTGCCGCCTGATCCGGGGCGGCAGAAAAGGTGAAGTCATAGAGATTGATCGTATCTGCTTGCATATCGGGCATCTTCTGTGCTCGTAGCAATGTTTTTATGTCCGGATTCATGTGCCCGGGGCTGCGACCACAACATACCGGTTTCAATGCGTGTGTTTTCAGTTCTGTTTGCGTCAGTGCTTGTGCCAGGGATGCCGTCACAAAAGTTTTGCCCGCGTCCGTATCGGTTGCGGTAATAAACACGCTAATTCCCACGATCAACCTCAATGGAAATGATATTGTCATAGGTGTGTGGCGCTTCGGCATACCATGCCTGTGCATACAATATCTCGAAGGTGGCGCGAATTCGACCATCCTCCGTTTGATGTGAGGCATTATATGCCGTGCCCAGTTGACGCAACAGACTGCGGCCATACAGGCCGCCGGGCCGGTTGGAAATGGCGCTGGCGGATGCGCCCAGTGCCTTGAGTTCACGCACCAGCGCCATAGCGTCCGGGTACGTCAACGTGAACAAATCCGTATCTGTGACCGGCAGTTCCACCGGCAATTCCATCAGCGAGTTGCCCAGACTGGTGACATCGGGGAAGGGGAGTACCAGCCCTGCATGTTCATGCCTGATGGATGCCAGTGATTGCCGTAACTCGGAAAGCGTTCGGCGGCCAAAAGTGGAGAACAGCATTAAGCCACCCGGCGCCAGTACGCGACGCATTTCAGCCAGCATCTGCCGGGGTTGGGTAACCCACTGCAGGGTAAGGTTGGAACATACCAGATCGAATGTAGCATCATGAAAGGGGAGTGACAGGGCATCCGCCGCAGCAAATTGTGTTTTGGCTTGCCACGGTAAACGATGGCCATATTTTTTTTTGGCGGTTTCGGACATGGCGGTTGCTATATCCAGTGCGACAATGTGCGCCCGTTTAAAACGCTTACGCAACAAGCCGGTGAAATATCCCGTACCGCAGCCGATGTCGAGGATACGCGCCGGTTTCAGACGGGTAAATTCAATGTGTGCGATAAGCCGCTCCGCCACCTCGCGTTGTAGTACTGCATGTGCATCATAGGTATCCACAGCTTGTGAAAACCGTTGACTTACCCGCCATGAATTTATGTGATCTTCAGACACCATTGCTCCAGATGTTCGTTAAATATTGTATGTTGGGTCAAATGGGGTGCATGGCCGCATGGCATGATATCGAGGCTTGCATCAGGAATGTGACTGGCCAAATACTGGCCGGCATCCACCGGAATAATGGCATCATGGATGCCGTGCATGACCAGCGACGGGATCGAAATGTCCGCCAGTTGATCGCGTAAATCCAGTGTGTCCAACAATGTCAAACCTGTGCGCAATGCTTCGAGTAAAGGTGGATGTTTACGGTCCACCGCCTGTTTTGCAATGGCGTTGAAGCGGCTGCGCGGCAGGGTATCGCCATACAACATCAGCGTGAAGAATTGCCCGAGCAGTTTGTTGGGGTCGTTTTCCAGTGTTTGCTCAAATGCATGAAACCGGCTATCGGAACATCCATGCGGCCAGTCTGCTTTGGTACGAAAACAGGGGGTAGAAGAGACCAGTACGATTGCAGCCAGTCTTTCCGGACTGTGACGTGCCAGTTGTATGGCCAGCATACCGCCCAGCGACCAGGCGACAAGGATACAGGTTTGGTCCGCCGGTAGCATGTCATGCAATGCATTGAGCCAATGTTTGGCAGGAGCATTCGGTGTGCTGCTATGGCCGGGGAGGTTGATATAGCGTACCGGCCAGTTCTTCGAAAAATAGATATTTTGATGATACCAGGCATGGCTGGATTGTCCCCAGCCGGGCAAAAAAACCAGTGCCGGCCTCATGTTACTGGCACCATATCAGCCCACACTATTCATGAATAGTGTGGGCCAGGGCTTCGACCAGACGTTTGATATCTTCGTCCTTATGTGCTGCCGATAAGGTAATACGTAAGCGGGCCGTTCCCTCCGGGACGGTTGGCGGGCGAATGGCAGGCACAAAAAAACCATGCTCGCGCAGCCTGGAGGATGCCTGCAATGCAGCCTCGTCCGAGCCCAGAATGAGCGGCTGGACAGGGGTGCGGGATGTCACGAGCGGCAATTCTGCCTGCCGTGCCAGTTGAAGGAACAGTTGCAGATTATTCTGCAATCGGCGGGGCAGATGTTCCTTCTGCATCACCTTCAGCGCAGCCAGTGCCGCGGCCGGGATGCAGGCAGGCAAGGCGGTGGAATAAATCATGGTACGCAGGCGTTGGCGCAACCCTTCAATCATTTCCGAAGTCCCCAGGATAAACGCGCCATAAGCACCCAGTGCCTTGCCGCAGGTTCCGACCTCAATCAGGCGCGCATGTCCCTGTATGCCTGCTTCCGCTGTCAGTCCGCGCCCATGTGGTAGGCCTACTGTGCCCAGACCATGTGCATCATCCAGCACGACAAGCGCATCATGGGCTTCCGCCAGTTGCATCAGAGCACAAATATCCGTGCAGTCTCCATCCATGCTGAACACACCATCACAGACGATGATGCGCCGGGATGCAGGGTGTTGTTCAAGCAAGCGATGCAGTGCCGCCATGTTAAGATGAGCATACCGGTGAACCGTGCCGTGGCAGAGGCGTGCGCCATCCACCAGCGAAGCATGATTAAGTCTGTCGCAAAAAAGATGCGTTCCACGTTCAGATAATGCATCCAGTAATCCGATATTGGCCAGCATACCCGATCCCGTTACCAAGGCAGCTTCATATCCTTTCCAGTGCGCCAGTGTTTTTTCCAGTTTATGTAATAACGGATCATCACCGCTCACCAGACGTGAAGCGCCACTGCCAAAACCGTGATTCCGGATAACCCCGATGGCTGCGTCCCGGACTTCAGGGTGAAAACTCAAACCCAGATAATCGTTAGAGGAAAAATCAAACAGTATTGCACCATTCACCGTGATCCGGATGCCTGATCGTTGACTGTGTAAAAAAGTGCGCCGGCGCGATGGGGATACGGAAGAAAACCAATTGCAGCTGTCAGACATAACAGGCATGCTGGATGCCATGCCATCACTGTCAACCTTCATGTTATCCGGAGTTAACCCCGCCCTTTACCCTAAAGTCGTTCTTCAGGAACATTCCAGACAGGCCAGGCCAAGGGGCGGCGTGAAGGCAATGGTTATTCCATTGGCAAATGCTGCAACGCAGGGATGGCCTGTCTGGAATGTTCCCCTTCGGGCGAGCCGCCCACCAGCCATCTGGCTGCGTTGTGATCTCTTGCAATGGAACAACCATTGCTTCAAGAACGCGCCTTGCATATAACTAATGAGCGATTCGCTGAAGAGTGATTTGAGGGTAAAGGTCAGGGTCAGCCTGCGAGATATCCTCTTTCCACCTGTTTGCGTTTTTTGTCACACATCGGTGGACGCATACCATAGCTGCTGTGCAGCGTGTGCTGATACTATTCGCGTTTGGCCACAGCACACCTGTCATCTGTGTGGAACAGTCATGCCCGCAGATATTGCGCCGGGGCCCTGTGGCCATTGTTTGCGAAAACCGCCACCCCAGGTGCATACGGAGAGTCTGTATACTTATGCCGGACCAGTGCGTGCATCTGTTCTGGCGTGGAAACTGCAAGGGAATGATGCGGGATTGCAATGGTTGATTGACGCGGCGCAGGCAAGGCTGGCAACTATTTTTTTACCGGGGGATGTGCTTCTGCCCGTACCCATGCCCATCGTACGCATGCGAAAAGCGGGTCGCCACCATGCCGCGGACCTGTGCAAAGCCATTTGTAAGATAAGCGGCAGTCAAATAAATTTTAACGTTTTACGGCGCTCGGGGACGCAGCAACGGCAATCCTCCCTGTCGCGTACGGAACGATGGAATAATCTGCGTAAGGCATTCCGGGTAAACAGCGACCATCTGCATTTGAATGAGGGGCAACGGTTGTGGGTTGTGGATGATATCTGCACCACCGGGGCGACGCTATACTATGCCTGCCGCGCATTAAAACCGGTGGGGTGTCCCGTGCATGCGTTTTCACTGACGCGTCTGAACAGGGCTACTGGCTGACAAGGAGAAGAAAAAATATGATAACGATAGAAGTGTATTCAGGCAATTTTTGCCCATACTGCATACGGGCCAAAATATTACTGAAAAAGAAAGGTCTGGAGTTTGTTGAATACAACGTACAGGCCGAGCCGGAGCGGCGTGATGAAATGCTAAGGCGGAGCGGCGGCGCACGCACCGTCCCCCAGATTTTTATTAACAATCGCCATGTGGGCGGTTGTGATGATCTTTATGCCCTGGAACGCAGGAAAGAACTGGATTCATGGGTAAAGGGTTAACAAGACAGGTAGATCCTGCTACCTGCCCCGCAAAAAGGCAGGATCGCTATTCAGGCGTTATTTTCGCAGATAGGCGATGATGTCCTGAATGTCATCCGATGACAGTCTGGTCACTTTCTCCCCGGCACGGTCTACGTGCCGCCCATGGCGAATACGGAGATCCAGCATGCGATCAGTGACGTCTTCAATACGCATTATGGGTCTTGCGATGTTGCCACTCAAACGTATTTCTTTTGCGCTGCTATGGCAGGAACGGCAGCTTTTAGCATACAGCTTTTTTCCATTCCGGGGGTTTGCCTTGTAGCGCAAACTGTAGACATAGTTGGCAATATCAGCGATATCGGTATTGGAAAGCTGGTGGCGTTTGCTGGTCATGGCAGTGCCGGGACGTCCGTAACGCATCGTATGTACGACACCTTCAAGATGCAGTTTGCTATAAACGAGGTTTTTGGCACCAATACCGGTTTTTGCCCGGCCATCAAAGCCGTGGCAACTGGAGCAGACAGCGCGGAAACGTTTCCTGCCATTGGCCATATCCGGCTTGTAATCAAGGCTCTTGATATAATCAATGACGGCATCAATTTCGAGAGGATCCAGTGCATATTGCTTTGGCGTCATGGCGGTTCCACGCACGCCGTAGGTGATAATCCGGCGAAATTCATCACGCTCCACCAGTCCGGCAATAGCGCGTAAATTACGGGCGGGAAACGGTTTAAGCGTATTGCCAAAGGTGCTACCCGTGGCATCCTTACCGTGGCACCTGGCGCAATTGGCTTCAAACAATGCCTTTCCATTGATCGCATCTATGGCCAGAGCAGGCTTGATGGCGACGACTGCGCCAAGGATTAAACCAAAGATAAATATCGTATATCGCATATATTCCTCGCTACCCCGAATATTATGAACCTGCAGGCCGGCCAGTGCAATCATGAGAAACACCGCTCATCTATGACAGGGCGTTTCTATCAGGCTTCTCAGGATTACTTTGACTGAATATATTTAACCAGCGCATCAATTTCTGCATCATCCAGCTTCTTGCCAAATTCAGGCATCATCTTGCGGCCATTGGCAATGGTTGTTTTCAACACTCCCGGGTCATGATTCATATCTTTCAGTGCCGGGCCAATCTTTTTTTTATCCACGGCATGACACATCGCGCATCTTTTCTTGAACAGTTTGGGGCCATCAACATCGGCCCTGGCTACCGGTATAGTCAGGCCAAAAAAAACGGATACCAGCACCATTGGGATAATTTTTCTCATGGCTCCTTCTCCTTGTAAATCTCATACATATGAGCCTCTTGCAAAACTCCGGGTGGATGAGCGGCAATCCCACTTTGAGTCCATTTTTACGACGGAATGAGCTGCATGGTGGTTCCATGGAGCGAAATTCCGGTGCGGAAATGGGCCAGAGTGGGGAAGCCGATCGCCACTCACGAGTTTTGCAAGAGGCTCATATTATATATCAATCAAATAAAATCGCCAGAATGCGGTCGCCCTGCAAGGCGTTCTGTATTTC
Organism: uncultured Zetaproteobacteria bacterium; assembly: GCA_964548425.1. Classification (GTDB taxonomy): domain Bacteria; phylum Pseudomonadota; class Zetaproteobacteria; order Mariprofundales; family Mariprofundaceae; genus JAUZQZ01. The sequence continues at coordinate 14,360 of CAZJRL010000030.1, forward strand.
TGATCAAGGTATTACATCTCAATGGGCACAGCCCTGGGCTTGTAGCACCACATCTGGTACAGACTGACCAGAATCTGGGCACCGAATGAAATACCCATTAACGCACCTGCACCAACTACAGCGTATGCAAATCCCGGCACAATTTTTGATAAATACCAGGACAGGATATCGCCAAGCAGGAAGAAAAAGGGGATGCCTACCGTAACGCGTTTCAGCCACACAGGCATTTCACACAGGATAAAGATTCGCCCGACAAAGAACAAAATGAAAGCGATACCAAACAGATGAATATGGGACACACGCACCAGCGCGGGTATCGTGGCGCCCGTATCCGTTTCGGTCAGCTTGATGACTTCAGTATAACTGGTCAGATGCGGAATACTCATGCCGCTTTCAGCCGAATGACACATGATACAGTTATTGTCGAGGATGGGCTTAACCTGTGCGTTGAATTCATCTTTCTTTGCACCATGTTCAATCCAGTCAAGGATAGTAGTTTTAGCTGCAGAGCTTGGCAGATTGGATTCCATGGGTCCATTGATGGCCGCACCCAGGCGTGTCTGGTTATGGCTGCCATAATAGGCGATTTTAACATCCTCGATAGACAAGCCTGGCTTGCCATCACGTCCTTCATGGGTGTAATACAGATTCAGAAGCGCAAAGACATAGCCGATACCAATGGTGACAAGAAAAACGCTGTCGAGGATCTTCTCGCTGACAGAGGTATCGGAGAAGCGGCGGTATTTTGGCATGATGGTGAACTCTCGGAAGGAAAATAAGTTTCTTGGCAGGCTAGGAAGAAGTGTTGTTAGCGTCAACGGTAGAAGGTGCGGGTCAATCCA
>CAZJRL010000031.1:0-14905 GCA_964548425.1 uncultured Zetaproteobacteria bacterium
AAAGACTGCGGTTAAGCAGGTTGCCAATATCGTTGGCCAGTTCCGTATTGTAACGTTGTTTCAGAGCCGTAAATGAAAAATCGCCATCATGGCCGAATGGTACTTCGCGTAACAGGAAGTAACGAATAACATCCGCATCATATTGTTCAAGCAGTTCATCCGGCTGTAGTGCATTTCCTTTGGATTTGCTCATCTTTTCACCTTCTACAGTCCACCACCCGTGGGCGAACACGCGCCGGGGTAACGGCAGTCCGGCTGCCATCAGCATGCATGGCCAGTAAACGGCATGGAAACGCAAAATATCCTTGCCAATCAAATGTACGTCAGCCGGCCAGTACGGCATATCTTCATCCGGAAACCCGGCGGCGGTCAGATAATTGGTCAGCGCATCAATCCACACATAGACTACATGTTTGGCATCATCGGGAACCGGAATACCCCATGAAAAGGTGGTACGGGAGATGGACAGGTCGCGTAAACCGCCTTCAATGAAACGCAGCACTTCATTACGCCGTGAAGCTGGCCCGATAAAATCGGGACACTCATGAATATGCGCCAGCAACCGCTCCTGATAATCGCCCAGACGAAAGAAATATGATTCCTCCTTAACCTGATCCACGCTCCGTCCGCAATCAGGGCATGTCTTCTCTTCCCACGCATCAGCATCCTTGAGTTGCGTACCCGTCCAGTAGGTTTCGCAGGGAATACAATACCAGTCCTCATAGAATCCTTTGTAGATAGCTCCCGCTGCCGTCAGCCTTCGCCATATTTCAGCGACTGCTTTTTTGTGTCTGTCCTCTGTAGTGCGAATAAAATCATCATTCGAAATGGAAAATTTCGGCCATAGATTACGGTAACGTTTAACTACGGCATCGGCCAAAGCAATCGGTGTAATACCGCGCTTCTCTGCTGCTTGCTCCACCTTCTGTCCATGTTCGTCAACTCCGGTCAGAAAAAGTACATGATGTCCCGACATTCGCCCGTACCGTGCCAGAACATCAGCGGCAACCGTTGTATAAAGATGCCCCAGATGCGGTTCATCATTCACATAGTAGATAGGCGTGGTGATGTAATAGTTTTCCATTTAAGCGGCGCCTCTTTTTGGCGGATTTTCGAAGGTGCGCAAGGCTATACGCAAAGACAGCAGGTGCGCCAGCAACGTGCTTGCGGGATTCAGTGTCCGGTGAGCCACCTCTGCCGGCCATGCAGCCAGACCATGCATTACATCCATCAACGTATCAAATGCATGAAAATTACGATCTTCCTGAATGGTGAATTCCAGCCGGTTCAACACGATATCCGCCACTAATGGATGTGGAATCTTGCGGATATACCGGCCAATCCACTCCTGCAAGCGGCCAATATCCACTGTTGCAATATCCCTGGTCAGATGATCCCAAGCCAGCAAGGCATCGGCAATATTCGTATCCAGCAACGGGCCAACCTTTCCGGGCTGGCCATGTGCCAATTGCACGGCGAATTTCAGCACTTCACCATCCATGCCCATATTACCCAGAACACCCTTGCATTCATCATCCGTTAAAGGCGTCATCGCCTGTAGCAAACAGCGTGATCGAACGGTTGCCGGCACAGACATCACATCTTCACATACCAGAATCAACAGACTACCAAATGCGGGTTCCTCCAGCCCTTTCAGCAAGGCATTTGCTGCCTGCAAATTCATTTCTCCAGCTTCGCCCACCAGTACCACCCTTCTTTCGCTTTGTGCGCCACTCAAAGACAGAAATGACAGTAAATTGCGCGTCTGCTCCACATTCACATCCCGTTTCAGACGTTTCTTTCTGTCATCCCATTGACGTTCCACCGAAAGAAAATCCGGATGACTCCCCGCAGTCATCATACGACACGCAGGGCATTCGCCACATGCTTTATGTTCAGGAGATGAATATCGGTTTGTTTCGCATAAATAAGTACGCGCCATTTCAAAACCCAGTGTGGCCTTGCCAATTCCTGCGGGACCATGCAATAACCATGCATGGTGCAGCTTTCCCTTACCTAAACCATTGAGAAATCGAGCATATACATCCGTATGTCCTATCACGCGATAACATGCACGAGTATTTCGCGTACGCGTTTTTGCACTTCCTCCACGCTTCCGGATGCATTTACACGATGCACTCTCCCCGGTTCCGCCTTAAAAACAGTTAAAAATCCATGCCGCACAGCTTCATGGAAGGATTGGCGCTCATCATCCATGCGTGTGGAAACTTCACCTGTGGCAGCACGTCCACGTATGCGGCTTAATGCCTCGGATACGGGCAAGTCAAACCATAATGTCACATCAGGCCGGGAACCGGATTCGGCAATCTCCAGCATTGCATCCAGCATATCCGTGTTCAGCTTCCGCCCCGCCAACTGGTAGGCACGTGTGGAATCCGTATAGCGATCACAGAGCACAATTGCGCCCGCCTCAAGCGCAGGGCGAATCACCTCCTGTACATGTTGAGCACGGTCCGCAAGAAACAGCATCAGCTCTGCCTCCGGCACAGGGATATGTTCACCGCTCAGCAATAGACGGCGTATTTCCACTCCCAGGCTACTGGCACCCGGCTCGAAGGTCTCCACAAGAACGCTACCCTGTTCACGCAACCATGCCGCTGTCAGTTCCCTCTGGGTGGTTTTACCACAACCATCCACGCCCTCGAAAGTGATAAAATGTCCATTCAATTGATGCTCCCTTTCAACAGGCTTCTGTCATTTTTCAGCGTCTGAAAACATACTCGCGCACAACTTCAACCTCCAGTTCGGGCGGCATGCCTGCAAGCCATTGCCGCACTTCATCTGTTTGCACCCTCGTTGTCCACAATTCCTGATCACCGCTTGCCTTGTCCATACAGCGTAGCGTCGCCAACCCATCCTCACCACCCAGCAAACCCTGGAAACGTACCACCGAATGCTCCGGAAGACGCACGACAATGATCACGGTATCCGAATCCCTTGCACGCCCTTTTATCCGGATCTTTTGTGATCCCTGCGGCAAAAGCTCCATTTTCATCTTTCACGCTCAAGCTTCAGCCAGCGCCGGACGTTCTTCTCATGCTCCGCCAGCGTGCTGGCAAAAGCATGACCGCCGTTTCCATCCGCGACAAAGTAAAGATAACCCACGTCGGCGGGATAAGCAGCAGCCAGAAAACTGGCCTGGCCGGGATTACAAATCGGTGTGGAAGGCAAACCTTTGCGCGTATAGGTGTTCCAGGGGGTATCACGTTTCATATCAGATTTGTGAAGATTACCGGAAAATGTCCCATCCTCCTTCCACAGGCCGTAAATAACAGAAGAATCCATTTGTAACGCCATATGTTTATCAAGCCTGTTCCGAATCACAGCCGCAATCCATGGGCGTTCCCTGTCCACGGCTGTTTCCTTTTCTACAATTGAGGCAACAATGCGAAGGCTGCCGGTATCCAGTTCCCTGGCATCCAACCAATCCGGAGATGCTTTTTTGATGATCGCTTCCTGTCCCTGAAGCATGCTGGCAAGGATGCTCCCGGGCCGGACAGGTTTCCGGTAAGTGTAGGTTTCCGGCAGCAGACGCCCTTCAAGTCCAGCCTTGCCGAGAAGCTCGTACAATGCGTTACCCCATTCAGATTTTTCTGTCCCGGTTTCCCTTGCCAGCAGCACAAGCACTTCATCCGTGCGCAAGCCCTCCGGAACGGTCACCCGGTAAAAAATTGCGTCTCCGTTATGCATTCGCTCAAGCACCTGCCACAGATTCGCGGCGGACTCAAAACGGTAATAACCGCTTTGGAGTTCAGCAGACGTTCCTCTTATTTCTGACAGTATACGAAAAGCAAGGGCTGAGCGAATGACACCGGCATGTTGCAATCGCTTTCCAACTTCCCGGCCGGAGATGCCCGCGGGAATATGTACGTCCACAATACCTTCCGGCTGTATGGGCAGGCACACTTCCGCTACGGAAAAAGCAAAAAAAATACCCAAAAAAAAGAGCGGAAGGAATTTCACTTGCATGGTATATTCTCCGGAACGCCCGGCTGGCCCTCCAGCACTGAAACAAGTACTTCGAAGGACGCGCCATGCGTGCATAACGGACGGCCATTGATGGAAGCCACGGGCCGGATAAACCAGCCACTGTTCGTCAATGCCATCGCCTCACATTTGTCAGCAAGACTTCGCGGACACGAACATGCACGCGCAACTCCGGCTTCGAGCAAAACTTGGCGCACTACCCCGGGCACGACAGCATCAGCATCAGGCGTCAGCCATGTACCATCCACAAACAACAGGATGTTGGAAGTCGTGGCTGAATACAGCATATCCGCATCACAAATCAGTGCATCCTTATCTTCAGAAAGAAACCCTCTGTTCCTGAGATCATGCAAACCACGAATCGTCTGTGCGTAGTCAGCCGTCAATTTGGCAGGCCGGGGATATAACGGCAGCGGCCATGCCACCGTGCATAAATGAACTTCCGCTGTCCTCGGTTCATACACCCTGCTTTGAATAAAGATTTCAATATTCCGTATATCTTTCGGTAGCAGTTCCCTGGAAGTTACGCCTCCGGTCACCGTGATGCGCTGCAACACATCGTCGCCTTTTTCCAGCGCTTTAGCCAGACATCGCTGCTTTAGCCCGTCCGGTAAATCAAGACCAAACAGCCCCAGGCCGAGGCGAAGACGCGCTTCATGCTCCCGCCAGCCAAAAATTTCCCCGTCCACCACACGGAAGGTCTCAAAACAGGCTTCCGCGTAGAGTAAGCCCCGGTCTTCAGTATGCATCACCATCCATTCTATCCTATTTCATCCTTTTATGACCGGCTCTGTCGTGATATAAGCTCACATGCCGAATTTATACCTTGATGCCATCGAACACGCACGGGTCTATGATATTGCCCGTGAAACGCCGCTGGAACTGGCGCCCAAATTATCGGCTCGCCTGCACAATGAAGTGTTATTCAAACGAGAGGATTTACAACCGGTTTTCTCGTTTAAATTACGCGGTGCCTATAACAAAATCGCACAAATGAGCGAGCAGGAATGCGCCAGGGGCGTCATCTGCGCCTCAGCCGGAAATCATGCGCAGGGTGTTGCCATGAGCGCAAAACGGCGTGGTTGCACAGCAACGATCGTCATGCCGAACACAACGCCGGACATCAAGATCAAAGCCGTAGCATCCATGGGTGCAACAGTGGTGCTACATGGTAATTCCTATTCCGATGCCTGTGAACACGCTTATACACTGAGAGACAAAACCGGCCTGCATTTTGTACATCCCTACGATGATCCGTTGGTCATTGCCGGCCAGGGTACTATTGCCGAGGAGATGCTGCGGCAGTCACCAAAAGATATGGATGCAGTATTCGTTCCGATCGGCGGTGGCGGTTTAATCTCCGGCATGGCCGTGTATCTGAAGGAATATTCACCCAATACCCGCATTATCGGTGTGGAACCGGTGGATTCAGCCGCCATGTACCACTCCATTAAGGCAGACAAACGCATCAAGCTGGATCAGGTTGGCATTTTTGCCGACGGTGTCGCTGTCAAACAGGTGGGTGAGCACACCTTTGATCTTACCCGGCGTTTCGTGGATGAAATCATTCTGGTGGACACAGATGAAATATGTGCCGCTATCAAGGATATCTTTGACGACAATCGCACCATCGTTGAGCCGGCGGGAGCACTGGGCGTGGCCGGGATGAAAAAATATGTGGCGCGGGAAAATGTACATGGTCAGGTGCTGGCCTGCATCAACAGTGGCGCCAATATGAATTTTGACCGCATGCGTCATGTGGCGGAGCGCACGGAAATGGGAGAAAAACGCGAGGCGCTGTTTGCCGTTACTATTCCGGAACGCCCCGGCTCCTTCCTTCAATTTTGCAAAATGCTGGAAGGCCGGGTCATTACCGAGTTTAATTATCGTCTGTCCACTCGTACCGAGGCTCATATTTTTGTCGGTATCGGTATTGGCGGACAGGAGGAGGTTGCATCCATTCAGGCCAGGCTGGAGGGTGAAAAATACCCGGTGCTCAACCTGATGGACAATGAACTGGCAAAACTTCACATCCGGCATCTGGTTGGAGGACGCAGCGAAGCGGTCCATGATGAGGTGCTTTACCGCTTCGAGTTTCCCGAACGGCCAGGGGCCTTGCTAAAATTTCTGACACAATCGGCCGGCCGCTGGAATATTTCACTATTTCATTACCGTAATCATGGTGCAGCTTTCGGTCGCGTGCTGGCCGGGCTCGAAGTGCCGAAACAGGAACGTAGTGAATTAAAAATATTTCTTGATGATCTGGGTTATGCGTATGTGGACGAATCAGATAATCCGGCCTATCACCGCTTTTTATAGTTTCTTTGCCTCGTTTCTTTTTCTTTTCTTTTCCAGTTCCAGTTTCAAACGTTCCCTGAAACTCATTCTTCGTTCCTTTTGTCTCACATTTAACTGTTCCCTGTCTTTGAAACTGGATAGCGTATCACTGAGACGCTGAAGCCCTCCCATGAATCCGTTGATATAACTCTGCATTTTTGCAGTCCCTCTTTTCCCGCTATCTTTCGAGGCTTTCATTTTTGCCTTAATCTGATCCGATCCGCGCACACTCCGATGTTCAATCGGTACAGCAACATCTTCCACGACAGGACGATTCTTCCCTTCCTCGATAGCCTTCATCCTGGCCCTTAATTTTGCGGCACGATCTACTCTTGCATCCTCGCTTGAAATACTGCCTCGTACGGGCTCCACTATCGGCGCACGAAAATGAATATCGCTATTTCCAGCGATCGCATACGGAACCCCCAGTAGAATATTCAATGCCAGCATGGCCACCATGGATAATTTTCTCATCTTACCCTCCTCGAAAAAGTGTAGTCCCCGATTTTTCTCAAACCTTACGAAAATATCTGTCCTACAAAAATCTGGCAAGCAATGCAAATGCATGATTGACGGTTTTTTGCCGAATCTCGGCACGGGAGCCGGAAAAATCACCGCATTCTACACAGATTTTTCCATCCGGAAGTGCAGCCGCCATCCAGATCGTACCCACAGGTTTATCCTCACTGCCGCCATCGGGACCTGCAATACCACTGATGGCCACGCAGGCATGCATGTTGTCAGCTCCTGCTTTCGCCATGGCCTCCACCACCTCATGGCTAACCGCACCATGCCTGGCAATCAGCCGTTTTGGCACTTTGAGCAATGTATGCTTGGCATCATTACTGTAAGCGACCCAGCCACCATCCAACACACCGGATGCACCCGGTATCCGGCTTAAGCGTTCACTTAATCCCCCGCCTGTACAAGACTCGGCAAAGCGCACTTTCAGTCCTTTCTCCCTGAGCTGATACATAAGCATTTCTTCAGGAAGATACCCGCCATTGTTTATGACTGTTGCGGATGCATCTGAACATGCCCGCAATGACCCACGCAAACCCGGTTCCAGTTCCACCCCCCCCTTTTCGCCTGTATAAACATTCAGGGGAAATAGGGGCGCTCCGCCATTCAGCAGGCGCAGCCATGTTTCACGTTGATAGGCAATGTCACCCAGTGGAATCAATACCCTGCTCGTATGATTGCTGCCCGTATAATTCCAGGCCGTACGACAGGGATTTTCCAGTTGGAAAGCATCCGCAGCAAGCAGTGTTCTGCCACCATCTTCCCGTGCCCGGATACGTTTCCCATGATACAGCGCAACCCGCATTAATTCTGATTCAGTGGCATGGAATATCTGCCAGTCTACAGCGTGCTTCCAGGTATCCGTTTCCAGTAAATGTAACGATACATGCTCCGCACCCGCGGATTGCAGCCATGCGGTTAACCATCCCGTTGTGATTCCTGCATGGCAGATATCGTTGATACCCGCTTCACTCATCACCAGTTGCGCCTGGATCTGATTCCTCAATCCCATATCAACCCGCTCATCTTATTCATAAATCAGTATCATCATTGTGCTGTGATCATCAATATTCCAGGTGAAAGAACATAGATAACATCAGTTTCCCGCCCAGTAGCAGCACTCCGGCAAATATTCCGGCCAGAAGATCATCAGCATGAATCGACCACCAGTCCGGTCCTGTATGCTCAATCGCCTTGATCGGACCCGGCTTGAGAATATCAAAAAACCGGAATCCCGTGAAAGCAAGAACGAATACAAACAGGTTTACAGGCAATGCAGTCAATGCAATCAGTAGCGTCAGCCATTGTCCCAGCCATTCATCGATAACAATCCATCCCGGATCGCTTTCCTTCTCTCTCGAAAGGGCAACATATGTGGACCAGCACGCCACAGGTAACAACAGTACCCACGCCAGCCAAAGCAATATCACGCCCCATGCTTGAATCATCAACCATGCTGCAATCAATGCGGCCAGACTACCGGATGTACCGGGTGCGAACGGGACCCGTCCACTGCCCAGCCCCGCGGCGATAAAGCGAGCCATGCTAAGAGAAATGGTCATATCCTTTATTCGAAAAGTTTATATCCTGGCCATTTAATGTCACATGAACACCACTTCCTTTTCTGCAGTCGCCGATGCGAGCCGCAAATGATTGAAAATCCTTTCGCTGCTCTACCGGTGCAGAAAACAGCAGGGAATAATCCTCGCCACCACCCAATACAAGTCGTACCGCCTCCTGCTCATCCACTTCCTGAAGCAGCACCGGAAAGCCCGGCACCTTCTCCAGCCTGAAATGTACGGATACACCGGATGCATCCGCCACATGCCCTGCATCAGCACATAAACCATCACTGACATCAATACAGCATGCCACCCCCAGCTCGCGCAGCTTTGTTCCTTCGCTTAACAACGGGCGGACATCACGAAAATATGGCACATATTTTCCTTCATGTTTCCCTTGCTGCCATTGCTGCAATCCATATGCGGAAAAACCGGCCTTACCGCATAACCATATATCCTGACCGGTACGGGCCGTATCGCGCCGCATACCGCCCCCTTCCGGTAACAGCCCTGCCGCCGTTACTGACAGGGCATTGACAGGTGAGCGTATGGTATCACCCCCCGCCAGTTCCATGGAAAGGGAGGAAAGCGCCATCGCAACACCCTGCCCCATCTGATCCGCATCACGCGAAGATGTGACCATCACCCCCAGCCACAGCCATGCGGGTATTGCACCCATCGACGCAAGATCGGATACCGCGGCATTCACGGCCCGGCATGCTGCATCATTGAGGGGAAAATTCTCCGGCCAGTGTCTTCCGGCCATGGATACATCTGTACTTATGGCAATTTCCTGACCTTCGGGCACGGCATGCACCGATGCATCATCACCATTTGCCAAACGGGTAGACTGGTGTATAAACGGCAACCGCTGACGAAATGCATGTTCAATAATTTCGAATTCATCCATGCAGCTTATCTCTTCGGTGCTCTCTGTATCCCCTGTGATCCAGACACTTCTTCCTTGCGAAGTTCATGCGCCAAACGGTCCAGCACGCCATTGATAAATCCTCGCCCCGGTTCATCCGCATAGGTGCGGGTAAGCTCCAGAGCCTCATTGATAATGACGCGGTACGGGATTTCCAGACGGTTGATCATCTCCCACACCGCCAGGCGAAGAACATTGTGCTCAATATGGGCGATACTCTTCAAACTTCGACCACGCGCCCCTTTACTGATCCATTGATCAATATCCTCAGACTGTACCACCACGCCATGCACTATTTCACGCAGATAGGTTTCATCCTGGTCGGATCGGCCCTCCTCGCCCATGCGACCGGCAATCAATGCCGGAATCGCTGCGTCATCCTGCCCGCCACTATGCCACGCATACAGGGTTTCAAGCGCCGACTGGCGGGCTTTATGCCGGTTGGCCACTATAGCCTGCGCTATTCATGAATAGTCCAGGCTAAGGAGATGCGCCATTTCAACTGCTGTTAGCGCTGCCTCCGCCCCCTTGTGCCCGTGTTCTCCGCCCACACGCTCTTTTGCCTGTTCGATGGTATCCACGGTCAATACGCCATTACCTACGCCAATGTCGCCACGTTGCGCAACGGCGCTGACAGCATCCATCGCACCGCGACAGACATGCTCGAAATGGGCAGTCCCGCCGCGAATCACACAACCCAGACAGACAATGGCATCAAAGCGCTCCGAACAAGCCATATGGGATGCGATGGCGCCGATTTCCAGTGCGCCAGGCACATGCACCACGCATATATCCGAATCATTTGCCCCATGTTCTTTAAGCGTATTGACCGCTCCTTCCAGCAGAGCTTCGGTAATTTCTCCGTTGAAACGGCTAACCACAATTCCGATATGTAAGCCGCCGGCATGCACTGTCCCCGAAAGTTGGGGGGCATCAAGACTCATTTAATTTCCGGATTCACGTTCAGCAAGTGCCCCATCTTGTCCCGTTTGGTCATCAGGTATGCAATGTTATCTTGATGGGCAGCCGTCTCCAGTTGCACGCGCTCTACTATTTCAAGTCCATAACCATCCAGACCAATAATTTTCTTTGGATTATTGGTCAACAGGCGCAACTTACGCAGACCGAGATCGCGTAATATTTGCGCACCGATACCGTAGTCACGCAAATCAGCACGGAACCCCAGTTTTTTGTTCGCCTCCACTGTGTCGTGCCCGGCATCCTGCAATTTATAGGCCTTGAGTTTATTCAGTAATCCAATACCACGGCCTTCCTGACGCAAATAGAGGATGACACCGCATCCCGTCTCCGATACCTGGCGCATGGCCGCATGCAACTGTGAACCGCAATCGCAACGGCGCGACGTAAACACGTCCCCTGTCAGACATTCCGAATGCACCCGCACCATGCAGGGCGTATCACCGTCTGGCTCACCCATCACCAACGCCACATGCTCGGCTTTATCCACCGCATTGGTATAACCGACCAGTCTGAACTCGCCAAACTCCGTAGGAAGACGGACTTCCACCTCACGTTTTACCAGCGATTCATGCTTCAACCGGTGGCTGATAATATCGGCAATACACCCCACCTTCAGCTTGTGCCTGACAGCAAAAGCTTTCAATTCCGGCATGCGCGCCATGGAACCGTCCTCGTTCATAATTTCACAAATCACCGCTGCCGGTTTCAATCCGGCCATATGGGAAAGATCAATGCTGGCCTCGGTATGTCCGGCACGGACCAGCACGCCCCCTTCCCTGGCCATCAACGGAAATACATGCCCCGGCGTCACCACATCAGCCGGCCCTGACCCCTCATCCGCAGCCACGCGAATGGTCTGCGCCCGGTCAAAGGCGGAAATACCCGTGGTTACGCCTTCCGCTGCTTCAATAGATACGGTAAATGCCGATTTGAACTTGGCGTTGGAATCGGCAACCATCAGGGGAATGCGCAGGTGGTGGACCTGATCTTCGGTCAGCGCCAGACAAATCAAACCACGAGCATGCGTAGCCATAAAGTTCACGGCTTCAGGCGTCACCCATTCCGCCGCCATCACCAGATCGCCTTCATTCTCGCGATCCTCATCGTCCGCAAGAATAATCATGCGCCCTGCGTGTAATTCCTCGATCAGATCTTCACAACTGGAAAGGCTCATTTTTTCTCCATATTTTATATTGTAACTGCTGAGTAGTTACTTTTTATTCATGCTTAAACTGCATCAATCGCTCTACATATCGCCCATACATATCAGTTTCGATATTGACTCTATCACCACCAGTCAAATCTCCCAAGTTTGTATTCGCCAGCGTATGCGGAATCAGGTTCACTTCAAAAGAGCATCCATCCACTTCATTTACGGTCAGGCTCACCCCATTGACGGCTACTGAGCCCTTTTTGACCACATAACGCGCCAGATTCCGTGGAACGGAGAAACGAAAAAGCTGATGTTCGCCCGCGGGCTGAATAGCATCAACCGTTCCCGCGCCATCCACATGCCCGCTGACCATATGGCCGCCAAGCGCATCACCCATACGCAATGCAGGTTCCAGATTCACCTTTTTTCCTTCCCGGGCCTGCCCGAATGTCGTCAAATTAAGGGTTTCCCGCGATAATGTAACTGAAAATGTTTCCGCGCCGAAATCCGTCAGGGTCAGGCAACAACCGTCCACAGCCACCGAATCTCCATTCTGCCAGTTTGACGTATCCAATGCGGTTTCAATGACCATATGCGCCTGTTCAGGCTCGCGCTGAATTCTTTCGATTGTGCCAATATCCTGAATAATCCCGCTGAACATGCGATGCATACTACCCATTTTTTATCTGTATGACAGATGATGCCCTGTTGTGGATAATCCGGCCCATGAAAAAAGATTTAGACAAGCCATGAAACAGGCGCAGCACATCCTGAAATTGATCTTCGGTTATGATAGTTTTCGCCATCATCAGGCAGAAATTATTGAGGCGTTGCTTGGCGGATACGATGTTCTGACTCTGATGCCCACCGGTGGCGGCAAGTCCATCTGCTACCAGATACCTGCTCTGATCAGGAGTGGCACGGCCATTGTCATTTCCCCGCTCATTGCCCTGATGCAGGATCAGGTTGCTGCCCTGCAACAACTGGGGATCAGGGCTGCTTTCCTGAACTCAACACTGCGCCCGACAGCCCAGCGGGAGATTGAGAATGATTTTCTGGCAGGCAGCTTTGACCTGTTATATCTGGCACCTGAGCGATTACTCAACGAACATATGTTAAATCTCATCGGCCAGTGCAATATCGCGCTATTTGCCATTGATGAAGCGCACTGCGTTTCCCAGTGGGGGCACGATTTCCGCAAGGAGTACCAGCAATTATCCATGCTGCACCAGCGTTATCCAAAGGTGCCACGTATCGCACTCACGGCCACGGCTGATCAGCGCACACGTAACGAAATTATCGAACAACTGGCTCTGAAAAAAGCCAGGGTATTCGTCAATAGCTTTGACCGGCCCAACATCTATTATGCCATTGCGGAAACCGGCAACAGCCGTGATGCTTTGTGGCGCTTCATTGAACAGAATCATGCCGCTGACACCGGCATCGTCTATTGCCTGACCCGTAAAAACGTCGAAACCACAGCCGAATGGCTGAGCAAAAAGGGACGCATTGCCCTGCCCTACCATGCAGGGCTAACTCAGGATGTACGGTTACGGAATCAGCAGCGTTTCCTGCATGATGACGGCTTGATTATCGTTGCCACCATTGCTTTCGGCATGGGTATTGATAAACCGGATGTACGTTTTGTCGCCCATATGAATTTGCCAAAGAATATCGAGTCTTATTATCAGGAAACCGGCCGCGCCGGTCGTGATGGCCTGCCCGCCAACGCCTGGATGACCTATGGTTTGAAAGATGTCATCAATCTGCGCCTGTTCACGGAAAACAGCGATGCCGGCGAGCAATTCAAGCGAGTCATGTTTCAAAAAACTGATGCCATGCTGGGATTATGTGAACTGACCAGTTGCCGTCGACAGGCATTGCTGGCCTATTTTGGCGAAACATTGGAACAACCCTGCGGCAATTGCGATAACTGCTTAAATCCGCCGGAAACATGGGATGCTACCATTGCCACCCAGAAAGCGCTGTCCTGCATCTATCGCACACATGAGCGTTTTGGATCACAGTACATCATCAACATTCTCACAGGCAAGGATGATGAGCGCATCCAGCATAACGGCCACGACAAACTTTCCACCTTTAACATCGGCGGCGAACATAACGGACCGGAGTGGCGTGGTATCTTCCGCCAGTTGATCGCTCACGGCTACCTGGTCACCGACACGGAAGGATACGGCGTGCTCAAGTTAACGCAGAAAGCATGGCCGCTGCTCAAACGTAGCGAAACACCGCAAACGGTGATGTTGAGAAAGCTGCGCAAACCATCGAAAGCGAAGAAAAAGAAAGCCACTGCATCCACACGGACTTTACTACAAGAGTTGTCATCTCAGGACCAGTCACTATTCGAAACGCTGCGCGCGCTCAGAACCAAACTGGCCAAAGAACAGAATGTACCGCCCTACGTTATCTTCCCGGATAAAACACTCACCGAAATGGCCATCGTCAAACCTGTCACCGAAGGGCAGATGCTGGACATTTCCGGCGTTGGCGAAACCAAGTTATCCCGCTACGGCGCAGCCTTCCTGAATGAAATAAACTGAAAAAGGCGTCAGAAACCTTTTTAGCCCGTGAGGTTGAGTCAGTGTATATCTTTCTGCCCGCCCTCTGGTAGATCTAAAACCGAAAACTGGCGGGGTAATCTTCAGTTTTATTATCAGGGCCAGTTAACATATGCACTTATTTATGATGCGCCTGACTCCAGGCTTTTGCTACAGCCCGTGCTTTGGCTACCTGTTCACTGGACAATTTTCTCGCCAATGCTGCCATCGCATCCTTGGCTTCCTTCTCGTCCCGATCAGCCGCCAGAATGACCCACTGGTACCCGGTCACTTTGTCCTGTGGCACTCCCTTGCCAAAATAATACATCATGCCGAGATTATATTGGGCTTTGGCATAGCCTTGCTCCGCGGCCTTTCGGTACCACTTCAGGGCTTCGCTATCATTATTTTCAACACCAACCCCGCGATCATATATCATTGCCAGATTGTATTGCGCCTCTACATTACCCTGCTCGGCAGATGCACGAAAATCCTTTTCATGGGTAACGGCATAGGTAGCCACACGCTCACCATAGGTTAACCAGGTCGCGAACAAGTATGCGGTGAGTCCAACCAGAGGGATAATCAATAATAATTTAGACGTTTTCATAAGCGGAATGCTAACACAGGGTTGGCACGGGAAAAATACTTACCTGCTATAACCCATCATGTTATCTGATGGATATGCTCGGCCCGCATGACTCATAAACAAGCTCAGGGAAGATTGATCAAAAACACGAAACTGTGATCCAGGTCACATTTCTAATAAAAAATCCCCCTTATGATTCCTGTTATTTTATAAACAGAAGGGGCGTGGCGATGGACAGAATGAGCGTAGCGATGGACAGAAGGGTAG
>CAZJRL010000032.1:0-14700 GCA_964548425.1 uncultured Zetaproteobacteria bacterium
TACTGAAGGACTATTTCCGTGAAAGCTCAGACCCTTCATGAGATCCTTTGGTCTGTGGCTGATCAACCAGCTCGATCATAGCCATGGGGGCGGCATCACCCGCACGGAATCCTGTTTTAATGATACGCGTATATCCACCCTTTCGATCAGAAAATACGGACGCCACATCATTGAATAAACGATCCACCACGGAGCGGTGACGTAATTTGGCCAGTACCTGGCGGCGGGCATGCAGATCACCACGCTTACTCAGGGTAATAAGTTTTTCCACATATGGACGTACAGCCCGAGCTTTGGCTTGTGTCGTTTCAATACGGCCATGAGTCAACAGCGCCGTTGCCAGGTTAGCCAGAACTGCACGGCGATGGCCACTTGGCAAACCGAGAGAACCATGATGTTTACGATGACGCATATGATGATACCCCTTACAGAGAATGCCGTTTATTCAACGGGAGGCAGGCCTTGCGGCGGCCAGTTTTCAACCTTCATACCCAGGCCAAGACCCATCTTGTCCAGAACTTCCTTGATTTCAGTAAGTGATTTGCGACCAAAGTTTGGCGTCCTTAGCATATCCTGCTCACTACGCATCACCAGGTCACCGACATAAAAAACATTGTCGCTCTTCAGGCAGTTCATGGAACGTACCGACAGATCCAGATGATCAATCGGCTGGCGCAACATTTCTTCGAGGTTAATCCCGGCATCAGTATCAACCTCCTCGCGAACCACCGCATCAAAATCGAGAAACACAGCCAGCTGACTTCCAATAATACCGGCGGCTTCATGAATGGCTTCCTCAGGTGAAAGAGCACCATTCGTTTCAATCTCCATAATTAGCTTGTCATAATTGGTGTTCTGGCCAACACGTGCATTTTCAACCCGCGTCGCCACACGGCGAACGGGTGAATATGAAGCATCAACCAGCAACGTGCCTGCCGGGCGCTCTACATCCACGCGTTCCTGAGCAGGAACATAGCCACGGCCTGTGTCCACCGTAATTTCCATCTTCAGTGCACCGTCTTCATTCAGGTGTGCCAGTACCAGATCGGGATTCAGGATGCACACATCACCTGGCAACTTAAGACTTCCCGCAGTCACCACAGTCGGCCCTTTCACATCCAGACTTAATGCATGGCTACCCGCTGAATCAGCCTTCAAATCAATTCCCTTGAGAGAAAGGATGATGTCCATCACATCCTCTCGCACGCCCTTGATGGTATCAAATTCATGTGTCACACCATCAATACGCACCATGGTCACAGATGCACCAGCCAGTGAAGAAAGCAGCATGCGGCGCAGGCTGTTGCCAAACGTGGTTCCAAAACCGCGTTCCAGTGGCTCAAATGCAATCTTCGCGGTACGTCCGGGAACAATCTCCTCAACCGTTACCTTGCGAGGTTTAATCAGCTTCATGCTTATCCCCTGCCTGTTTTTTTAATTATTTGGAATACAACTCAACAATGAGCTGCTCATGAATGCCCGGATCCAGTTGGTCACGGGCAGGCAATTCACGCAATGTCCCCTGCTTGCTCTGTAAATCCACATCCACCCATTCGGCCACACCTTTCTGTCCCGCGGATTCAACGGCAGCATTTACGCGAAGATGCTCTCGTGCTTTTTCATTCAAAACAATTTTTGATCCCACACGAACCTTGCATGACGGAATATTCACCACTTTCCCGTCCAGCATGACATGTTTATGACGTACCAGTTGACGTGCTTCGGAACGCGATGTGGACAAACCCATGCGGTAAATCATATTGTCCAGCCGGGACTCCAGCAGATGCAGGAGGTTCAGACCCGTCACCCCCGGCATACGGTCAGCATCGTGAAAATAGCGGCGAAACTGTTTTTCCTGCAGACCATAAACCCGTTTAACTTTCTGTTTTTCACGCAACTGAAGACCATAGTCGGAAGCACGCCCGGGACGGCGGCTCTGGCCATGCATACCAGGGGCATAAGGACGGCGTTCAATGGCGCACTTGTCCGAATAACATTTCGAGCCTTTAAGATACAGTTTCTCGCCTTCACGGCGGCACAAACGGCATTTAGCATCCATATAACGAGCCATATCGGTACTCCTAAACGCGGCGCCGCTTCGGTGGGCGGCAACCGTTATGCGGGATTGGCGTAACATCACGAATGAAAGATACATTTAAACCGGAAGCAGCAATGGCCCGAATGGCAGATTCACGGCCTGAGCCCGGTCCCTTGACCAGTACAGACACATTTTTCACACCATGATCCATGGCCTTTCGGCAGGCTTCTTCCGCCGCAACCTGTGCAGCAAATGGCGTACTCTTGCGTGAACCACGAAATCCGGATGCGCCACTGGTCGCCCAGCAAATTGCATTCCCGGCCTCATCAGTAAAACTGATAAGGGTGTTATTGAATGATGCCTTGATATGCGCAACGGCATTCGCGATGTTCTTGCGTGCGCGGCGTTTTGCACCGGTCTTTCCGGTTTTCGGAGCTGCCATAAATAGATTACCTCGTCTTTAGAAGTCTAGCAAAAATAAATTGTGCGGATTGCGCCGGATCTCGTTTTGTCTTCAAGGCGCGAACACGGGTGCATACTCATTGTATGCAACCATGTTCTGTAACGTAGAAGACGAAACGAAAGACAAGCAAGATGTGCAATTTATTTTTACTAGACTCCTCATTTCTTCTTGCCGGCCACGGTACGGCGCGGCCCCTTACGCGTACGTGCATTGGTCTTGGAGCGCTGACCACGGACCGGAAGGCCCTTGCGGTGCCGGAGACCACGATAGCAACCCAGATCCGTTAACCGCTTGATGCTCATAGACACTTCGCGGCGGCGATCGCCCTCCACGACATAATCCTTGTCAATCGCGCTGCGAATTTTGGTTACTTCCATTTCCGTTAAATCCTTGACGCGTACATCCGGACTGATTTTCGCCCTGGCCAGAATCTTGAGGGAACTGGAGCGCCCGATACCAAAGATATATGTCAGTGCAACTTCCACACGTTTCTGGGTCGGGATGTTTACTCCGGCAATACGTGCCACTTATGCCTCCTGTCCGTAAAATTCAAGCGTATATGACTGGTACCACGCTGCCCGCAAAGGGCGCGCGAGTGTAGCCGTACAGCCGGGTTCCTGCAAGCGCATAATTTATCCCTGCCGCTGCTTGTGACGCGGGTTTTCACATATAATACGAATGACGCCGCGGCGCTTGATGACACGACATTTGCTACACATTTTTTTTACGGATGCCCGAACCTTCATGCTGCCTCCTGCCCGCAACCAGCGGACTTGTTCCTTGATGACTTCACTCTATAAAAAGGCCATTCATGGCATTTTTACTTCTCACGATAACTGATACGACCACGGGAAAGGTCATACGGTGAAATTTCTACCGTAACCTTGTCACCGGGAAGAATACGAATGTAATACTTGCGCATTTTTCCCGAAATCGTGGCCAGAACTTCGTGGCCATTCTCCAGCTTGACCTTGAACATGGCATTGGGAAGTTTCTCGGTCACTTCTCCCGACATTTCAATAATATCTTCTTTTGCCATGCCTACTCCAAATACAATTTATTTCTGTATTCAGGCACTGGCTTTTACCGCTTCTTTCAGTGCGGTATAAACCGCCTGCATTTCCCCGGAAGCATCAAGACTGATGAATCCCGGCTTATCTTTATAGTAGGCCAGCAGAGGCTCAGTCTGATTCCTGTAGACACGCAGACGATTAGTAATCACATCTTCGCGATCATCCTCTCGCTGGTACAGCTCACCGCCACAACGGTCACAGCGCCCTGTCTCGCGTGGGGGCGAATAATGCCGATGAAATCCGAAACCGCAAGCCCTGCAAACAAGCCGCCCGCTCAGGCGTTTGAGCAAATCATTCTCGGGAGCATCCATAAATACAATTTTGTCCAGCGCAAGAGCATGGCGTGCAAGCATGGCATCCAGTGCTTCGGCCTGCGCTACATTGCGGGGAAAACCATCCAGCAGAAAGCCTGCGCCGGCATCCGCGGCAATACGATCCTCAATCATGGTCACCACGATGTCATCAGGAACGAGTTTGCCGGCATCCATATATGCTCTGGCCTGTTTTCCGGCCCCGGTTTCATCACGTACAGCAGCACGGAGAATATCTCCCATGGCCAGATGACTGATTCCATTCCCGGAAGAAAATCGCTCGCCCTGAGTGCCTTTGCCTACACCTGGAGGACCAAAAAGCACCAAATTCATCATAAGTCTGGCAGGGCTCCTAACGCCCTGTTTTCAGTCGAGCCTGTTTCATCATCCCCTCATACTGGTGTGAGAGCAGATGCGCCTGAATCTGGGACATTGTATCCATGGTCACCACGACCACAATCAACAAACTGGTACCACCAAAGTAGAAGGGTACGGACAACTCAGAAATCAGATACTGCGGCAGCAGGCAGACCAGCGTAACATAGATAGCGCCGGTGACCGTTAAACGTGTCAGTACGGAATCGATATACTCCGCTGTCTTTTGTCCGGGACGAATCCCCGGAATAAAGCCGCCATGTTTCTTCAAATTATCCGAGGTTTCCTTGGGATTGAATACAATGGCTGTATAGAAAAAACAGAAAAAGACAATCAACCCTGAAAACAGCGCCATATACAACCAGCTTCCCGGACTAAGCAGGGCCGAGACATCGCCCAGCCAGCCAAATCCTTCCGAATTCTTCGTGAACTGGGCAAATGTGGCTGGTAACAGAATCAGGCTGGAAGCAAAGATTGGCGGAATAACGCCCGCTGTGTTTACTTTAAGCGGCAAGAAAGAAGATTTCCCGCCATATAGCCGGTTACCCACCTGACGCTTGGCATACTGGATGGGGATACGGCGTTGCGCCCGCTCAAACCAGACGACAACACCCGTCACCACAATAGCTGTCGCAAACAGGAAAAGCACTGTGAACGCAGTGTATTCGCCTGTTCTCGCCAGCTCCAGTGTTCCGCCAATGGCTCGCGGAAGACCGGCGACAATACCGGCAAAAATAATCAGTGAGATACCATTGCCGATACCCCGCTCCGTAATCTGTTCACCGACCCACATCAGGAAGATCGTGCCGGAAGTCAGTGTCAACACAGTCATCAGGCGGAATGGCCATCCGGGATCAACAACCGCCGGCATGCTATTAACGGAAAACGATTCCATGCCAATCGCAATACCCACAGACTGGAAAAGGGCCAGCACAACAGTGCCGTAGCGCGTATATTGGGTAATCTGACGCCGCCCCGCCTCACCTTCTTTCTTGAGCTGCTCCAGCTTCGGTGACACCACGGTCATCAATTGCAGAATAATAGCAGCGGAAATGTATGGCATGATGCCCAATGCGAAAATTGTAAGCCTGCGCAGGGCACCACCGGAAAACATATCAAACATGCCCAGCATCGTGCCTTGCGCCTGTTTGAATATCTCGGCCAACACGCTGGCATCAATGCCCGGAACCGGAATATGGGCGCCAAGACGGTACACCACCAGCATCGCCAGGGTAAACAGAACCCTGCTCTTCAGTTCGGGAATCTTGCCCATATCAGCAAGTCCGGCCATCTGGCCTGCACGTTCAAACATGATAACTTCTCAAGAAGTTATCAAAGCGGTGAGCTTCAGGCTTCCACCTGCTGCTTCCACCTTTTTTGCGGCCTGCGCCGATACAGCTGTCACGACAATATCCAGCTTTTTGGATAAATCGCCTTTACCAAGCAGTTTGACAGGAGAAACAGCATTACGAATAAGTCCTGCCTCAAATAGTGAAGCGGCATCTACATGTGCTCCGGTATCAAACCGTTCCAGCTGATTCACATTCACCAGTTGATACGAATTTCTGGTCAGCGGCGTGAATCCACGCTTCGGCACACGCCGGATCAATGGCATCTGCCCGCCTTCAAAACCCCGTGCAATCGTAGCCCCGGTGCGCGACTTTTGCCCCTTGTGTCCACGCCCACCGGTTTTGCCCTGACCGGAACCTGTACCGCAACCCAGACGTTTGCGGCTATGGCGGGCACCGCGGGCTGCTTTAAGATCATTCAGCTTCATACCTTCAACTCCTTGAGGTTCCTAGGCTTCAATACGCACAAGGTGTCGCACCTTGTTGATCATGCCGCGAATTGCAGGTGTATCTTCCAGTTCCACAAGCTGATTCAGACGGCGAAAGCCCAAACCGCGCAAGGTAGCCTTCTGATCCACAGCATAGCCGATACCACTCTTGACCTGGCGCGCATGAATAACACTTTTTTTACTCATGCCGCAGCTCCCTGTTTACCCCTTCCACGCCGTTCAGCCACCTGCTCCGGCGTTTCGAGCATGCGTAAACCATTAAATGTGGCACGAACAAGATTCAAGGGATTGCGGGATCCGAGACATTTGGTCAACACGTCACGAATGCCAGCCGCATCCATCACTGCGCGCACACTGCTGCTGGCGATGACACCTGTACCTTCGCTGGCCGGTTTGAGCATCACGCGTGATGCATCCTGGCGGCCAATCACCTCATAATGAATGGTATCACCCTTGCGTGGCACACTGACCAGTGTACGGCGTGCAATTTCATTCGCCTTACGAATGGCTTCGGGCACTTCCTTGGCCTTGGCATGCCCGAAACCGACATGACCATTACCATCACCAACCACCATCAATGCCGAGAACCCCATGCGGCGGCCACCTGCCACCGTCTTGGCCACGCGATTGATGTACACGAGTTTCTCGGTCAGCTCCAGTTCTTCCGTATTAATCATTCAACTTCTCCTGAATACTTATAGGGCTAAAACTTCAGCCCGGTGCCACGGACACCTTCGGCCAGCGCCTGCACCCGGCCATGATAGGGAAAGCGTCCACGATCAAAGGCCACTTCCCTGATTCCAGCCTTCTTTGCACGCTCACCCAGCAGTTTACCCACAGCTTCCGCCGCTTTTTTGCCGGCACCTGTTTTGATCATGGAATCAAGGCTCGATGCTGTTACCAGCGTCTTGCCTGCTGCATCGTCAATCACCTGAGCATAAATGTGGCGACTGGAACGGAATATGCTCAAACGCAACCGTCCGGACGCCTTGACCCGCGCACGCACCCGGGTTGCCCGGCGCACCGCTGCATTATGTTCATAACGCTTTACAGTCATTGGATTCTCCTCGGATTCTGTATCACAGATCTAGGCCTTCTTGCCTTCTTTCATCATCACACGCTCATCCGCATAGCGAACCCCTTTACCCTTATAGGGCTCCGGTGGGCGGAACGCGCGAATCTCGGCTGCAGTCTGCCCAACCTTCTGCTTATCTGAACCACTGATAATGATGCGGCTCTGTTCCACTTTGGCTTCCACGCCTTCCGGTATGACATAAACTACCGGATGTGAAAACCCGAGTGCCAGATTCAGATTCTTGCCCTGAAGCTGCGCACGGTAACCCACGCCACGCAGTTCCAGAACACGTTCAAATCCCTTGCTGACGCCGGTTACTACATTCGCCAGCAGTGCGCGTGCCAAACCATATTTGGACTTCATAACCTTGTTATTCAGGTCAGTACATTGCAGAGCCAGACTATTGCCCTCATGCACAACTGAAATTCCATCGAACAGTGGTGAAGTCAGTTCACCTATTGGTCCCTTGACGGTCACGGAACCGGCCTGAATTTTAATTTCCACACCGCCTGGAACGGTGATGGGTTGTTTTCCAATGCGAGACATTTCCTTACCTCAAAATACCGTACATAGAATTTCGCCGCCAACATGGGCTGCACGTGCATGTTTATCAGTCATCACGCCATGCGATGTACTGACAATTGCCAGACCATACCCGCTTTTAACGCGTGGCAATTCATCAGCCCCCGCATATACGCGGCGACCCGGCTTGGACACACGCCTGATCTCACGGATTACCGGTTGACCTTCATCATCATAGCGAAGAATCAGGCGTAAATATTTATTCCCCTTGCGGTTGAAGGCTTTAATCGACTGTACATAGCCCTCCTCCTGCAAAATCCTGGCCAACGCATCCAGCATATGACTGGCAGGCATTTCCACCTTTTCCAATCCTGCGGACTGGGCATTACGAATGCGGGTTAACATATCCGCAATTTTATCCATCATCATAGTAATGCTCCTACCAGCTTGATTTGACCATGCCCGGAATCTCACCGGACAGGGCACGTTTGCGCAAACAAATACGGCAGATGCCAAATTTGCGGTAGACCGAATGGGGCCGGCCACATAACTGGCAGCGGGTATAGCTACGCACCCCGAATTTTGGTTTGCGATTGCATTTTGCAATCATTGCCTTGGTTGCCATTGAACGTACTCCTTCAGGAATACAAATTAAATAAGTTAGTTTGCATCATTTACTTAATCCCCATTCCTCTAATTTCTGAACGGCATACGAAAGTGTTTGAGCAATGCCAGCCCTTCCGCATTCGTTTTTGCGGTGGTGCAGATTGTAATATCCATTCCGCGAATTTTATCCACCTTGTCATATTCAATTTCCGGAAAAATAATCTGTTCCCTGATTCCCAGCGTATAATTACCACGTCCGTCAAATGACTTCGGGCTGATGCCCTTGAAGTCACGGATGCGCGGCAAAGCAATATTGACCAGGCGATCCAGGAACTCCCACATCCGGGTTCCACGCAATGTTACCCGGCAGCCCACACCCATACCTTCGCGCAACTTGAAGTTGGCCACAGACTTGCGCGCTTTTGTTACCACCGGCTTCTGGCCGGTAA
The DNA here is from genome assembly GCA_964548425.1 of uncultured Zetaproteobacteria bacterium. Classification (GTDB taxonomy): domain Bacteria; phylum Pseudomonadota; class Zetaproteobacteria; order Mariprofundales; family Mariprofundaceae; genus JAUZQZ01. Next base: position 8,711 of record CAZJRL010000032.1, read on the forward strand.
TGGCTGTCATGTCGGTAACGGCGCCTTCAAGTAATTTGGAGTTCTGTGCTGCCTCGCCCACGCCCATGTTGACCACGATCTTGCTGATTGATGGCACAGCCATCACGTTTTTAATATCCAACTCTTTCTGCAAGGCAGGTTTGATATCAGCTTTATATGTTTCTCTTAATCGGGCCATTTCCAGTTGCTCCTGATATTCTATCGATCCAGCACTTCGCCGCACTTTTTGCAGGTGCGCACCTTGCGCTCGTCTTCCAGCACTTTTACGCCAAGACGAACACCTTTTTTGCAGCTCGGGCAATAATACTGCACATTGGAAAGCGCAACCGGCGCCTCCTTTTCAATGATGCCGCCCTTACTGTTCTGCGACTGGCGTGTATGCCGTTTCACCATGTTGACTTTGGCCACCAACACCTTTCCATCAGCCGACAGTGTACGAATCACCTTGCCGCGTGCACCCTTGTCGCTTCCGGCGATTACGATCACTTCATCATCACGGCGGATGCGGGTTTTTGTCATTACACTCATCATCATCTCCAGCAACTCCCGGCCTACAGCACTTCCGGTGCCAGGGAAATAATCTTCATATACCCTTTGCCACGTAATTCACGTGTTACCGGCCCAAAAATACGCGTACCCACCGGCTCGCCCTGAGTAGTCAATAATACCGCAGCATTCTGATCGAAACGAATCGAACTGCCATCAGAACGACGAAACTCCTTGGCTGTACGCACCACGACAGCTTTTGCCACCTGGCCCTTTTTCACTTTACCGCCTGGCATGGCATCTTTTATCGCCACAACAATTACATCGCCAACGCGGGCATAGCGTCGTCTGGAGCCACCCAGCACCTTGATACAGGCAATGCGTCTTGCCCCGGAATTATCCGCAACGTCGAGTATGGTTTCGTTCTGAATCATGGTCTGTATCCTCTATATTGCCGATTACAATTGTTCAGCGCGATTCACAATGGAATCCAGCGCCCAACGCTTACGACGTGACAACGGCCGGGATTCGATGATACGCACGGTATCGCCAATGTTGCATTCGCCGGATTCATCATGCGCCATATATTTTTTGTGGGCACGAACTGTTTTGCGGTATTGTGGATGCAAAAACTTACGCTCCACCTGCACCACAATGGTTTTTTCAGCCTTGTTGCTCAGGACAACACCTTCCAGCACGCGCCTGTTACTTTTTTGCTCGCTCACGTTCTGTTCGCTCATACTTCAGCTCCCCGGCGTGAATGCTCCGCCAGAATGGTTTTAATCCGGGCAACCTCACGCCGCAGTTGTGCCGGACGCGCCGTATGGGTCAATTGCATGGTTGCCTGCTGGAACCGCAGTTTCATGGCCTCCGCAGCCAGTTCATCCATACGCTCCCGCAAGTCATTTTCGGACATGCCACGCAAATCCTTTGCTTTCTTCATATTACTCATCGGCCTACTCCGCGCATCACAACTTTGGTACGAATCGGCAGCTTGGCCGCCGCCAGCGTTAATGCCTCACGCGCAACATCCTCTTCCACGCCATCCATTTCATATAAAATACGGCCCATACGGACGGCGGCCACCCAGTATTCAGGAGCGCCCTTGCCTTTTCCCATACGAACTTCGGCCGGCTTGGAAGAGACAGGAAGATCCGGAAACATACGAATCCAGATACGGCCCTGCCGCTTGATATGCCGGGTCATGGCAATACGCGCAGCTTCAATCTGACGCGCCGTAATACGGCCCGGCTCCATAGCTTTCAGGCCAAACTGCCCAAAATTCAGACTGGCGCCGCGCGGCGTAATTCCACGCAGCCTTTGCAGTTCCTTGTGGTGCTTGCGCCAACGAATTTTTTTCGGTTGCAACATAACTTAACAGACCTCTTCGATCAGGTGTTTTTTTCTTCGGCTTCGCCGATTTTCTCACCCTTGAACACCCACACCTTGACACCAATAATGCCATAGGTGGTATGTGCCTCGGCAAATCCATAATCAACATCAGCACGCAACGTATGCAGTGGCACACGCCCCTCACGGTAACCCTCCGTACGGGCGATCTCGGCACCACCCAGACGGCCTGAGCATTTCACACGCACACCTTTGGCCCCCATACGCAGTGCTCCCTGCATGGAGCGCTTCATAGCACGCCGGAATGCCACACGGCGCTCCAGTTGAAATGCAATATTCTCGGCCACCAGTTGCGCCTCGGCCTCGGCCTGACGCACTTCCATGATATAAACTTCCACGTCCTTGCCCGTCATACGATTCAGGTCCTTGCGCAGGGCCTCAATATCCGCGCCTTTCTTGCCAATAACTACGCCGGGGCGGGCAGTATGCACGGTGACCTTGAGTTTTCCTGCCGGCCGTTCAATCATAATACGGGATACATAGGCATGCTTCAGCCGTTTCTTAACATACTCCCGAAGGCGAATATCCTCCAGCAATAATACTCCGAAATTCTTTTCAGCATACCACTGTGATTCCCAGCCACGACTTATGCCTACGCGAAAACCGATTGGATTAACTTTTTGTCCCATGCATCAACTCCGTTTCTGATACTTGCTTAAGCGCGTTCGCTCACGGCCACCATCAGGTGGCTGCGGCGCTTGTAACGCTTGCGAATCCGGCCCATACCTTTCGGTCTCCAGCGCTTCAATATCTGGCCCTCATCCACACGAACCGTCGAAACCATGAGGTCGTCCACGTCCAGACCATGATTCTGCTCGGCATTGGCAATCGCCGATTTCAATACTTTCTCCATCAGGCGGGCACCCTTTTTGGGTGACAATGCCAATACGGCCAGGGCACGCTCAACGGGAAGGCCCCGAATCGCATCCGCGACCAGGCGCGCCTTCTGCGGGCTGATCTGACTTTCTTTTGCCAAAGCACGTACTTCTTCTGTCATGACCTGTTACCTCTTCGATTTCCTGTCCGCACCATGACCATAATAGGTTCGGGTCGGTGCAAACTCACCCAATTTATGCCCCACCATGTTCTCGGATACAAACACCGGAATAAACTTTTTCCCGTTATGAACGGCAAAGTTCAATCCAACAAAATCCGGGGCAATGGTTGAACGGCGGGACCATGTCTTGATCACCCCTTTCTGCTTACCCTCCTGTGCGGTATCCACCTTTTTCTGCAACGAAGCCTCGATATAGGCTCCTTTCTTCAATGAACGTGCCATGAGTTATCCCTCTTTACTTCTGCTTGCGGCGGCGAATGATATCGCGGTTCGACGCCTTGTTCTTGTTACGTGTCTTATGGCCCTTGGTCGGTACGCCCCACGGCGTGACCGGGTGACGGCCTCCGGAAGTGCGTCCTTCACCGCCACCATGTGGATGGTCCACAGGGTTCATCACAACGCCGCGCACCGTCGGACGAATACCAAGCCAGCGGGTACGCCCGGCCTTGCCCACCTTGCGGTTGGCATGGTCGCCATTGGCAACAACACCGATACTGGCCATACAACGGGCATCCACACGGCGAAACTCCCCGGATGGCAGCTTCAACACTGCCCGACCACCTTCCTTGCCCATCAACTGAATTCCGATGCCCGCACTGCGAGCAAGCTGGCCGCCCTTGCCAGGCTTGAGCTCTACGTTATGCAGCATGGTGCCAACACGAATATTAGAAATCTGCATGGCGTTTCCAGGACGCATCTCGGCATCCGGACCACTCATCACCGTATCTCCGGGACGCAATCCCTGCGGCGCCAGGATATATCGCTTGTCGCCATTGCCAAAAATAACCAGCGCAATATGCGCGCTGCGGTTCGGGTCGTACTCAATACGTTCCACATGGCCGGCAATGCCAACATTGTCACGTTTAAAATCCACCATGCGGTACAACTGTTTATGTCCACCACCACGATGTCTTGAGGTAATACGACCGTTGTTATTGCGTCCGCCCTTCCTGACCAGACCTTTGGTTAAGCTGCGCTCCGCCCTGCCCTTATGCAAATCCGGGTTGACCGCTGCCACGCGTCCACGTGAACCATTGGTGGTAGGTTTCAATACTTTTAGCGCCATGATTTAAGCCTCTTCCGTCACATCCAGTGTTTCGCCTTCCGCCAGTCGCACGACCGCCTTGCGGTAACCCGATCGGAATCCGGCATGCGTACCCCGGCGCTTCGGCTTTCCAGGCATGTTGATCACCTGGACTTTTTCTACTTTCACTTCAAAAATCGCCTCAACAGCATGCCTGATCTGCTGTTTTGTTGCGCTTCGTTCCACACGAAAGCTATATTGGTTCGTTGTCCCCTGGGCAGCGTAACTCTTTTCCGTCACGACAGGGCGGCGCAAAGTTCTGAAATCTTCCAAAGTCGTACTCATGACAGACGCCCCTCCAGATTTTCAATGACAGCCTTCGTCAACACCAGCCGGTCGTATTTCAGCAGATCATGCAGGTTCATCTGTCCATCCAGAACCACTTTCGTATTCGGCACATTACGCCCTGATAATGTGATTTCCCGGTTTTCTCCATCCAGCACAATCAGACCATTGCTGACATCCAGTGCCTTCATCACCTGCACAAAATCTTTGGTTCTGATGGATTTCAGCTCAAGCTTGTCCAGTACTGTCAGACGGCCATCGCGCACATGGTCTGAAAGCACCAGACACAACGCACGCCGGCGCTCCTTTTTATTAATACGCGTTTCATAGGAACGCGGAGAGGGACCATGTGCAACGCCGCCATGACGCCATTGTGCCGCACGTGTTGAACCCTGGCGGGCACGGCCCGTGCCTTTCTGCTTCCAGGGCTTCTTGCCGCCACCGGATACTTCGGCACGGCTTTTTATTTTATGCGTCCCGGCACGTTGCCCGGCGGAAAGTGCCGAATAAACCCGATGCACAAAACCTGTATCCGGATCAAGACCAAACACCGCATCATTCAGTTTCTGTTTACCAACCGGCTTGTTATTCTGGTTCACCACTGACACTTCAGGCATCTTATGCTCCCTTCACTGCCGGACGAAGTTCGACAAGCCCGTTCTTCGCCCCCGGAACAGCACCCTTTACCAGAATGCGCCCGGATTCCGCATCTACACGCACGATCTCGAGATTTTGTGTCGTCACACGCGCCGATCCGTAATGCCCCGGCATCTTTTTGCCCGGAAACACGCGCCCCGGCCATTGACACTGGCCGGTTGACCCCATCTGGCGATGAACTTTTTCAGCGCCATGGCTGGCACGGCCACCGGCAAAGTTGTACCGCTTCATGACACCGGAAAAACCATGCCCCCTGGATGTGGCGGAAACATCAATCTTCTGCCCTGCCTCAAACATTTCCGTTGTCAGCTCCTGGCCAACTTCAAAAACATCATCAGCCGCTGTGCGGAATTCCTTCAGACCACGCATCACATCCTGGCCCTGTCTGGCATAATGCCCCTGCACCGCACGTGTCTGCTTGCGGGGAGCTGCGCCGAAACCCACCTGAATAGCGTCATAGCCATCCTTTTCACCGGTGCGCAAAGCAACCACGCGGCATGGCTCAATATGAAGTACTGTCACCGGTACAGCCGCGCCTTCCTCGGTAAATACCTGTGTCATGCCCGCCTTGCGGGCGATCAATCCAGCAGCCATCTCTAATCTCCTACAACTTGATCTCAACGTCCACACCGGACGGGAGATCAAGCTTCATCAGTGCATCCACGGTCTGCGGCGTCGGGCTGTCAATATCCAGCAACCGTTTGTGGGTGCGAATTTCAAACTGTTCGCGCGAATCCTTATCCTTGTGCGGACTCTTGATAACGCAGAATTTTTCAATCCGTGTCGGCAATGGAATCGGGCCGCGCACCGCCGCGCCCGTGCGCTTGGCGGTAGACACAATGTCCGCCGCACTCTTGTCCAGGATGCGGTGATCAAATGCCTTCAATCGGATACGTATCGTTTCGGCAGCCACAAAAGTCTCCTTAACCCAAGCTCATTACTTAATAATTTCGGTTACGACGCCGGCGCCAACCGTACGACCACCCTCACGAATGGCGAATCGTAGTTCCT
>CAZJRL010000033.1:0-14435 GCA_964548425.1 uncultured Zetaproteobacteria bacterium
GTCAATACGCGGGTTACCGGCAATAATGGAGCGGCGAACCACGTTCTTCTCCAGATTCTTCACAGCAGAGGTCACATCATTGGCGGAGAATTCGCCCGGCGCTTCTTCTGTACCCGCCAGCTTTCCCTGTGCCGCGGCGCGAATTCCTTCCACTTTGGCTGAACGATCTGATTTATCCGTAATTGCGTATGCCGCACGAAGATCGGTCTCAAATGCTGTGTTCACCGCTTCCTGCACGGTATCATTACCCGCCAGTTCAACAACCAGTTTCTCTTTCCCTGCAGCCGCGACCAGCGTATCAATGGCATCCAGTACCGGCTGGTAGCCTTCCTGACCGAAGGTAATCGCATCAATCATCTTCTCTTCAGATAATTCCTTTGCTTCGGACTCAATCATCAACACTGCATCCCGAGTCCCGGCCACAATTAAATCCAGATCAGAACTTTCCATCTGCGCATAGGTCGGGTTCAGTACAAATTCACCATCAATCAGTCCCACGCGGGAAGCAGCAATTGGCCCGTTAAACGGAACATCGGAAATCGCCAGTGCCGCAGAAGCGCCATTAAGCGCAACAATATCCGGGTTGTTGTCTTCATCAGCGGAAATTACCGTAGCGACCACTTGCGTTTCATGAAAATAGCCTTTGGGAAATAACGGACGAATCGGACGGTCAATCAGCCGGGATGTCAGCGTTTCTTTCTCGCTGGGACGGCCCTCACGCTTGAGAAATCCTCCGAGAAAACGTCCGGCTGCATAGGTTTTTTCCTGGTAATGGACGGTAAGTGGCATAAAATCTACACCCTGCAGGGGCTGTTTGGCCGCGGTAGCAGCAACCAGCAACACCACATCACCATATTGGATAGTGACAGCACCTCCGGCCTGACGGGCGATACGCCCGGTTTCCATGGAAAGTTCACGGCCTGCGACCGTAGCTTTACTTTTTTTAATATCAAACATGTTTTTTCCTTTGTGGATTCACACCAAGAATCAGAACAGAAAGTTGAGAAACAAATGAAAAAGCGGCCCGTTTCCATGTTAGAAACGAGCCGCCATAAAACTGTTTAACGACGCAACCCCAGACTGTCGATCAGGGTGCGGTAACGATTAAAATCCCTGGTTTTCAGATAGTTCAACATATTGCGCCGGGCGCCAACCATCTTCAGTAAACCCCGGCGGGAATGATGGTCCTTATGATGTGTCTTAAAGTGTTCGCCCAACCCATTAATACGGGCGGTCAACAGTGCGACCTGCACCTCGGGAGAACCTGTATCACCCTCGTGCGTAGCGAATTTACCAATAATTTCGTTTTTCTGTTCTAAATCCAGTGGCATGAATCCAGCTTTCCTTTTCATTTTTTTCCTTGTTATAGGGCGGCGAACCATAGCGCCAGGGAATCGGCCTTGCAATGGCCTGTAACCCTTGCCTGCATCTGTACAGGTGGGCAGGCTGCTGTCCATGACAGGTGCGATTCAACCTACAGAAGTATTCGTGCTGGCCGTACTCGTTGCTGTCAGTGCACAGATCATATCCACCCGTATACGCCTGCCCGCCATTGTATTGTGGCTTATCGCAGGTATGTTGCTGGGCCCGTTCGGGCTACACTTTCTGCACGTAGAGAGCGTCAAACCAGCCATGCATACCCTGATTGAACTTGGCCTTGCCGTCATTCTGTTTGAGGGTGGTCTGAACCTGAATCTGCGTGCTTTAAAGCAACAGGGATGGATTATAGGAAGGCTGCTGCTCTTCGGTCCCCTTCTGACCATGCTGATGGGTGGCGGGCTATTGCATCTCTTAACCGGCATGAACTGGGAAATGTCATTGTTATTTGGCGCACTGGTATCAGTTGGCGGTCCTACCGTCATCATCCCTATTGTCCGCCAGACGCGTATGGACAGGGAGTTGCGCCATATATTGACCGGTGAAGCCATGCTGATTGATGCAGTCGGTGCCATGCTTGCTATCGTGATGTTGCAAGTGGTACTGGTTACCGGATTCGAAATCAATATTATTGCCAGAAACCTGATAACAACATTCCTGATCGCTGCCGTCATTGGGTGGACGGGCAGCCTGCTGCTCAGCAAAACAGTATACCCGTGGATAAAAGACACGGAACTGCGTTCTATCACAACCCTGGCCGCTGTGTGGGGTATGTTTTTACTGGCAAATCACTTCAGCGCCCAGGCAGGGCTGCTGGCCGTACTGCTTGCAGGGGCAGTACTCCAGCGTGAGAACCTTCCTGATATGCAACGTCTGCGCCACTTTAAAGGCAGCCTTTCGATGCTGCTGCTGTCTGTCCTGTTCGTACTACTGGCTGCAGGCCTCAATCTTGCCGTACTCGCAGATAATGTGAGTACAGGCTTGCTGATCTTTCTGTCGCTTGCCTGTATTGCACGGCCTGTCACAACCTTTTTTTCTACCCTGGGATCAGAGCTAACGGTTCCACAAAGAAGATATCTGGCCTGCATGGCACCGCGTGGCGTGGTTGCGGCAGCTATCACCGCTCTGTTCAGCCTGATTCTGAAGGACAAGGGCGTGCCGGGAGGAGAGCTGCTGGAATCACTTGTATATACTATCATTATTCTCTCTGTCCTGATTTACGGAATACTGGCTGCGCCATTAAGCCGCTGGCTGAAAGTGGAAGGATCCGGAGAGCGGTCTGTCCTGATTGTTGGTGGCGGTCAAATCGGTGCGGAACTGGGACGAGTTCTGGGTGAAGATCGGGAAGTACGCTTTCTCGACATGAATGCAGAAGTGGTCAATACGCTACAGCGCTCAGGCTATATGGCTGTGCGCGGTAATGCCCTGGACCCCCTGTTTATGGAAGTCGTACGTGCGGAAGAGGTTGGTGCGATCGCGGTCATGACCGGTTCTTCCGACCATAATCTACTGATCGCTCAATTGGCAAGAGACGAGTTTCATATCCAGGAAATCTATGTTGCCCTCCAGGAAAAAGATGAAAGCAAACATGCGCGCATGATTCGCCAGTTGCAAGCCAGGCGCCTGTTCGCCAAGCCCTATAATTTCACCTACTGGAATGATCAGGCATGGCGCAAGCGGCTGACCTATGAAGTCCGGCGTGTGGAAGAAGATTCCGGACTCATTGATCAACGTATGGCTGATGCACGTATTCCACATGGTATTCAGCCCATGGCTATCATCCGTAATAACGAGTCATACCTGCCACATGATGATTTCCGTTTTCGGGCAGGTGATGAAATCAAGATGCTGATGCGCCCGGAACGTATGCAGGAAGGCCAGCCGCTCATCATGCCTCCGGCAAATGACCACAATGCAACCACGATACGACAATCTGCCTGACTCCATCCTCCCCGTTTACGAAAAGCATGCGAACAAACAAGATAAATATTACCCGTTTTGCGCCCAGTCCGACGGGACTGTTGCATGCAGGTAATGCATTTTCCGCCCTGATCTGCCAGCAGTGGGCTGAACAACACCATGCCAGACTCCTGTTACGTATTGAGGATATTGATTCCAGTCGCTGCCGGGAGGAATATACAACCGCCATTATCGAGGACATGCATTGGCTTGGCGTGGACTGGTATGGGGACATACGTTATCAAAGCGGGCACCTGTCGGCCTACCGGAGCGCACTGAAGCGTTTACGCGGCATGAAAGTTCTTTATCCCTGCTTTTGTACCCGCCGTCAGATTCAGGAGGAAATCAGCCGTATGGGCATCGCCCCACATGCGGAAGATATCGCTGATCCCTATCCGGGATCATGCCGGAGGCTCACCGCGGGGAAGCAACGGAAGCGTATGTCCCTGCAACGTTATGCCTGGCGTCTTGATGTGGCCGCTGCATTCGAGTATGTGGATAAGGAGCTTGCCTGGAAAGATGGCAATGGACGCAGTCATTCCGTAAAGCCAGTCATGTATGGCGATACGGTGATTGGGCGCAAGGACATCGGTATCAGTTATCATCTCGCTGTCGTGGTAGATGATGCAGCGCAGGGAATAACGCATGTGATTCGTGGAGAGGATTTGCGCCCTGTAACCGGCCTTCACCGCCTGTTGCAGGCGCTGCTCGATCTCCCCAGCCCAGGTTATATCCATCATCCACTGTTACGCGGACCTTCCGGCAATCGTTTGGCCAAGCGGCATGGCGCGCCCACCATCAGGTCTTTGCGTGAAAATGGCATGCAACCGGAAGCATTGCGTGATATGTTGCTGTATTCTCCCGATTTCGTCTGGCATGCTTGGCAAGGTGGATGAATTGACGCAGCATTCGCTGTGATTTATTTAAATAACATTTAATATGGTGTATAATTGAACCTTCTTGATCTTATCGGCCATACGCCGCAAACCACATTGACCCGCATGGTTGCCCACTTGCCAGACAATATACGCGTGGATGCCAAACTGGAACGTTTCAATCCCGGCGGTTCGGTCAAGGACCGGCCGGCATTAATGATGATCCGGGATGGTATTAAACACGGGAAACTCATCCCCGGGAAAACCATTCTGGATTCCACCAGCGGCAATACCGGCATTGCCCTGTCCATGATTGGTGCAGCCATGGGCTATCCGGTACGCCTGGTGATGCCCGGCAATGTATCGGATGAACGCAAACGCATTTGCCGTGCTTTTGGCGCCGACCTGATTTTTTCGGATCCTCTGGAAGGATCGGATGGCGCCATCATGGAAGCACGCCGGATCTATATGGATGACCCGGAGCGCTATTTCAAACCTGACCAGTACAACAACCCTGCCAACCCGAAAGCGCACGAAGAAACGACAGGGCCGGAAATCTGGAAGGATACCAAAGGTAAAATCACCCATTTCATTGCTTCACTCGGCACAACGGGTACGCTGGTTGGTACGGGACGCTACCTCAAACGGATGAATCCGGATATTCAGGTCATCGCTGCCGAACCCGACTCCCCGTTCCATGGTATTGAGGGACTCAAGCACATCGCATCCAGTATCGTACCGGGTATTTATGATCCTTCCGTACATGACAAAAAAATTGGCATTTCCACCGAACAGGCCTACGAATTGACGCAAAGACTGGCACGTGAGGAAGGCATATTGGCCGGACAATCCTGTGGTTGTGCACTGGCTGCCGCACTGGAAATCGGGAAGGCTTTAGCTAATGAAGGAAAACCGGGATATATTGTCATGATCTTTCCCGATGGTGGTGAAAAATATCTCACCACCCCTGTTTTTTCCGGTGAAACCATACACTTTGCGGAAGGTATATAATCTTATAAGAGAAAGCGCATCATATCATCAGCGGAAATCGTGCCGTCGCGGGCAAGATCAAGAACATGTTGTTTCTTCGGATACATGCCTGCCTCGACTGCGATATGCTGCAATTCCTGACCGATCACCCCATCATGGATGGCCTGAGCAAGACTTTCATCAATTTCAAGCAGTTCATAGGCCACACACCTTCCCGAATAACCTGTCTGACTGCACTTACTGCAACCCGTGGCACAAAAAAGCTGCTCCGGCACCGGCATATCCAGATCGTTCAGCAATACTGCTGTCGGCTGACTCACGTTTACGACTTTCCGGCAGGATGGGCACAGGGATTTAATCAGGTTCTGACTGATAACGGCCAACAGCCCCTGAGCAAGCAGGTAAGATGGAATACCCATATCCACCAGACGCACCACCGTATCCACAGCCGTGTTGGTATGTAGTGTTGAGAGTAGCAAGTGCCCGGTCAGAGCCGCCCGCATGGCAATCTCGGCCGTGTCGTGATCACGTATTTCTCCCAGCATAATAATGTCAGGGTCATGACGCAGAATATTGCGCAGAATGCGGGCAAAATCGAGACCGATTTTAGGCTTGACCTGAATCTGGTTAACACCGGGAATTTCCGCCTCCACAGGATCTTCAATGGTCACAATATGTGTAGGTGAATTTGTCAGACTTTTGACCAAAGCAAACAGGGTGGTGGATTTTCCGGAACCTGTGGGACCCGTGGCGAGGATTAACCCGTGTGGTTTTTGAATAATCCGGGAAATACGCTGGCAATCCTCCTTGCGCAAACCCAGCGTTTCAATGTCTACGTTTACTTCCTTGTTCAGGATACGCATGACAACGGATTCACCGTGTATATTGGGAATAACCGATACGCGGAGTTCAACCGGACGTTTCTTGTATTGCACCACCAGGCGTCCGTCCTGCGGCAACCGGTGTTCGGAAATATCCATGCCTGAAATGATCTTGATACGTGAAATGACGTGCTGCTGGATTTCCTTTTGTATCTTTGTATCCCGCAGGATGTCTCCATTAATACGATAGGCAAGCGTGAGATGCGTTGCCTGGGGAAGCAGGTGAATATCCGACGCACCCTTGCGCAACCCCCCGGCGATGATTTTATTGACCAGTTGAACAACGGGCGTAGCGCCGGCATTCTTCATCAGTTCGACTTCATTGGGCTGGCCTTCAGTGCCGACATCACCCTTCTGCATATTAAGGTCGATCAACAGCTTCTCACTTTCGTCCTCGACCGAAGTGGCCAGCGTCTCTTCAATGTACCGCCACAGCTGTGAGGGCAGGACCAGAACTTCCCGAATATGTTTATTCGCAGAGAAACGAAAGGCATCGTATGCCTCCATGTCGAGAGGATCGGAAACGGCGACAGTCAGCGTTTCCGCATCCGCGGCAATGGGCAACCACTGGAATTTCATAATCAGCGATGTATCAACTTCGTAAATGGCATCCGGATCAATCGGATGATTGTTGAGATCGACAATGGGGAGATGGAACTTGGCGGCCAGCGCCAGCAGTAAACTCTTTTCGCTGACACAACCGATCTCAACCAGAATATCTCCCAACCTCTTACCCTGCTGCTCGGTCTGAATGGACAACGCCTTGTCTATATCCTCGGGTTTGACCAGTCCCGCATCCAGGAGAATTTCACCCAGCTTTTTCCGTTTTCGTTTTTGCTGTTGAAGTGCACTGTTCACCTGCCTGCTGTCGATGCCAAAATTCTCTACCAGAATATGCCCAATGGGGGTTTTTCTTTTCTCCTTCTGGAGTTTCAGACTTCGCTGTAAATCATCTTCGGAAACAAATTTTTCCGCGACCAGCAGTTTGCCAATGGGTGATTTGTCTTCATGTGTGCGTACGCCGTGATGGAAAAAGTATATGTATTCATATTTCTCCGGGCTTTTAATCACCGTGGTTTGCGCCTTACCCTTGCTGGCGCCTGGATGGTTCGCGGCCCTCTTACGGGAATCGGTAGCCGGCTCAAAGGCATAAAAACCTGAGGGATGCATTGAAAGGTTCAGGACATACGCGTCAAATATTTCACCTGTAACCGTATAGATATACATGGACTTCATTTCAGGCAGCCGGGATGTTGCCATGGAACTGGCGGAAGTGCGTATGAAAGCAATATATGCCACTTCATTTACCGGCAATATTTTAACCTTGCCGGCTGTTTGATTATTTTTGATACGGAACTGGATACAGTTATCATCCGGAGAAAAGGAGACAATATTACCATGCAGCGCATCACCGTTGATCAGCCTGATCATTGCCTCTTTCGGCTTCGCTTGTTCGGCTTTGCTGTTCATGCGCCCCCCTGGGAAATTCCTTACCCAGTGTAGACAGAAGAAAAAAGAATTTCAATCCAACCTGTACATTGCCCGTCTTGACAGTGCGCTTTCCACCATAATCATCTATGCTTCTTTCCTAAAAGCTGTTTACAAAGCGTGATTGTGTTAATCTGGAAGAACCTGATATGAGGGGCAGGATAACACTGCTTGATCCCCGGAATTTTCAAAGCACATCTAAAGGAAAAGACGATGCCGGATAACATTGGAAATAAAAGGGAATTTGAACGCTACCCACTTGAATTCGAATCTGATATTTTCACATTCTCCGGTACAGAGAAGCAACTCGTGGAAAGGGTCGTTCTCAGGGATATCTCGGGTGGTGGAGCATGTTTTATCAGCAACCGCCCGGGGTTCTATTCCATCGGTCAGAAAATTTCCCTGGAAATATGTCTGCCCGGCACTTCCAGCGCAGACGTGCGCATGCGGGGTCAGGCTACGGTTGTCTGGGTTGATACCACAGAAGAAGGCAATCCTTCGCAAGTGAAAATCGGCATTGCTATGGATGACCTGCTATCCTTCCAGCAAAGGCCCAGGGATATGGATTCCGGTGCAGAAAAACCCGGAGATACAGCATGAGGCAAGCAATCAGCTTCCGGGGAATTGTGCAAATAGTATATAGCCTGCTGGGACTCATTCCCTATCTTCTGGTAGTCTATCTGATCATCCATTTACAGGTAAATGTAACCCAGACCATACTGCTCTTCGCTGCCGCCGCTCTGGTTTCTCACCTGTTGGGCTTTTCCATTATGCGCAAGTTTGGCGATCAGTTATACATCTTCAGTGAGCAAACCAGACTGGCCATAGCTGCATTAAAAAAGAAACCGATTGAGATTAAGGGGCAGCAACCGCGTGAACTTTTAGATATTGCCCAACATTTCAACACATTGCTTGGCAAAGAGGAGAAGTTGAACCGCAACTATCAGGAGGTGACCACAAAACTGATGTTGTATGCCCGTGATATCGAGGATTACCAAAAGAAACTGCGGGAGGAAGCATTGTTACGGCAGCGATTAAGCCGTTACGTGGGCGACGCCCTTGTCGAGCAAATCATACATTCAGGCAAAGACATGTTGCTACAAACCCGGAAACAGGAAGCTACCGTGCTGTTTGCTGATATCCGTTCATTTACAGCCATCTCCGAATGCAGGCCTCCGGAAGAGGTGATCAATATACTGAATGAGTATTATGATAACATGGTGGACATTATTTTTGAACATCACGGGATTCTGGACAAGTTTGTCGGTGATGAGCTTATGGCGGTTTTTGGCCTGGTTAATCCATCTGAACAGGGGCCTCGCCACGCTGTAAATGCCGTACGGACTGCAACCGCCATGCAGAACAGAATCAGGGATTTGATGCAGGATTTTAAACGCAAAGGCTATCCGTCTTTCGAGGTTGGCATCGGTATTAACACAGGTGAAACCGTTGTCGGTAATGTTGGCTCAAAAAACCGGGTAGATTATACTGTCATTGGCGACACAGTGAATGTCGCCGCCAGACTGGAACAAATGGCGGAGGGCCATGTGATTATCATTGGTGAGGAAACCCGGAAACAATGTGGAAATGATATTGACACAGTTCCAAAAGGAGAAATCAAGGTAAAAAACCGGACTGAGCCGGTTCGATGCTTTCAGGTTCTTGGCCAGAGAAGTGCTGATTAATCCCGGATAGTCTGGCATGAATCAGTGCATCCCCGGGAGCCCGGACTCCTCGCTGTGAGCCGCCCTTGCAATCTGTTTGCGTTTCCAGTCCCGGTGCTGGCACATAATATCAATCACCTGTTGCTCATCATCGGTAATCGTAACCAGATCAATGTCCTCGGCGGAAACCATACCGGTCTCCAGCAGCGTGGTACGCGACCACTCCAGCAAACCATGCCAGAATTCCACTCCAAACAGCACCAGAGGCAGCGGATGAATCTTGTGTGTCTGCATCAGCGTAAGTGCTTCAAAAAATTCATCCAGCGTGCCAAAACCGCCCGGCATGCAGACATACCCCATTGACTGTTTGACGAACATCACCTTGCGCACAAAAAAGTAACGGAACTGCAGGGAAAGATTCTGATAGGTATTGGGATGCTGTTCCTCCGACAGATCGATATTCAGGCCAATAGAATGTGATTTACCCTCGCTGGCACCCAGATTAGCGGCTTCCATGATACCCGGCCCGCCACCGGTAATGATATTAAAATCCGCCTCGGCAAGACCTTTGGCAATCTTCCGTGCCGCCTCATAGTAGGGATCGGCCGGACGCAATCGGGCGGACCCGAAAATCGTAATAGCAAAGTCCATGGGTGAAAGCTTGTCAATGCCCTCGGTAAATTCACTGATAATGCGAAATATACGCCAGGCTTCAGGACCTTTCAGATCTTCAATCATCATGCTTCTCCCACATAGTAGCGGTAGATCTTGTTGCATGTGTTTTTATCTACCTGCCTTATCAACCAGAATGATGAATACTGAAAAACAGGTGCGATATATCCACGTTAGCTAATCCCGTGCATACTATCAAGAATTCAGTGAGGGTGAGGAGGTGTTTCATATGATTGATGAGGACTTATCCACAAACCAGGAGCCTGCCATGAAGGTTACGCTGATCAGGGATATTGAAAGCAGGGGGATTATTTCCCTACCTCCCGAAGCCACACTTGACGAAGCCCTGGCGGTTATGGATGAGAAGAAGATCAGCTTTCTGGTCATACTCAGGGACAGCAAGGCCGTTGGTGTACTGACCGAGCGGGATGTGGTCCGCCTTGCTGCGGAGCATGCCATGGCCGGTCAGATGCTGTTGTGCAAGGTCATGTCCTCACCGGTGCACACCATGTGTGAGGATGCCGATATATTCGAGGCATATGATGCGCTTGTTGCCCATCAGATTCGGCACCTTGTGGTAACGGACACGCATGGAAAGGTTGCCGGCCTGATCACCCAGAGTAATCTCCTGGGCAACCTCGGTATTGAATATTTTATCGAGCTTAAGCATGTGTCGAGCATCATGACGCACATCCTGCTGACGCTGACTGCTGAAGCCCCTGTGCAACAGGCGCTGGATATCATGGCCAAAGAGCGTATCAGTTGCGTCATCGTGGTCGAAGATGACAAACCTGTCGGCATCCTGACGGAGAGGGATGTGACGCGCCTTTATCATGCACATATGAATGTTCAGACGACTGTCATGCGGCAGGTGATGACCAGTCCGGTAAAAACAATGCCGGAAATTGCCTATGTGCCCGAAGTTAACCAGTTCATGCAGGAAAAAGGACTTCGCCATGTTGTCATCGTGGATAATGACGGAAAGCTTGCCGGGCTTATTTCCCAGTCCAATCTGACCCGGGGACTGGAAGAAAAGTATGTCTCCTTCCTGAAGCGAATGCTCAGAACCCGCAATCATGCTATCCAGCGCGGCAAGGCACAGCATGAAGCCCTGTTTGAACTCAATCCGAATGCGTCCTTCAGACTGGATGCCAGGGGTGTTGTTCATGACTGCAATATAGCCAGCACATTTTTAACCGGTTATACCGCCGAAGATACGCTGGGCAGGAACCTGGCACAGTTTATGGACTCCGGGGATGTAAGGCTGTTTGAGCAGGCCTTGTGCAAGGCCGGGAAAAACAACCCGTCGCATTGTGAATGCTATATTCACAATGTGTCCGGTGAACCCGTCGCGCTCTTTCTAAGTCTGATACCGGTTCGAAAAACAGGAGAGGCCAGACAAATATACGCAATCGCCCACGATATTACCGAGAAAAAGAAAACGGAGGATGAACTGCGCTTCCGTGCTGCTCTGGAACGTATTCTCACATCCATCTCCACGGAATTTATCAATATCCCTTCCACTGAAGTGGATACCGGCATTGACCGGGCATTAAAGCGCATTGGCGAGTTTCTGGATGTTGACAGAAGTTATGTGTTCCGGTTCCGGAAACAACAAACAAGGATGGACAACACGCATGAGTGGTGCCCGGATGGCATCAGGGCTCACATTGACAGACGACAGGACCTGAAGACAGAAGTTTTACCCCGCTTTATCAAAAAAATTAAACATAAAGAGGTATTCAAGGTTTCCTGCGTTGCTGCCTTGCCACCTGAATCGGCCAGGGAAGTACTGTTCGATCCGGAAAGCGTCCAGGCGCGTATCTGTGTGCCGATGATATCCGCCGGAGAAACTGTTGCCTTTCTGGGGTTCGACTCAGTGCACCGGCAAAGAATATGGTCCGGGGATATTGTCACCCTGTTAAAAATGGTTGGCATCATCTTTAGCCTTGCCATGGAACGGAAGGAAACAGAAGAAAAGCTGAAGCATATGGCCCACAGTGACAGCCTGACAGGTCTTCCCAATCGGGCTCTGTTCTTCGACCGGCTCGCCCAGGCCCTCGTACGGGCACGCCGCCGTAAGCAACACCTTGCTGTATTGTTTGTTGATCTCGACCGCTTCAAATCCATCAACGACACGTTCGGCCATGCTACGGGTGATGCAGCGCTGAAACAGGTCGCACAGCGTCTGCACCACTGTACACGTGAAGAAGATACTATCGCACGTATGGGTGGTGACGAATTTACTATTATTCTTGCAGAGTTGGGAAAGCCGGATCATGCGGCTTTTGTGTCACAGAAAATACTGGTCTCTCTGGCCGAACCGTTCATACTCAAAGGCAAGGACTGCTCCCTCGGATGCAGCATCGGCATTGCGATATACCCGGCGGATGGTGAAGACAGTGAAACCCTGTTGAAGCGGGCTGACACGGCCATGTACCGGGCCAAGCAGAAGGGCAACGAATACAGCTTCTACGCACAGAAAACCGAATAACCGGAAAAAGCGTGCTAAAAGGTTCCTGACCTTTTATTCTTTCCTGTTAAAGCGTGCAAAAGAAAAGGGCCATATCTGCCGGTTTCACTCTCAGGGAAGTAATCTTCTTGCCTGTTTGTCTGTCGTGCCCTATAGATAGATACATGAGTTGCATATGAAGTATACGCCCTGGGCACCTCCTCCCGCACATGGGTAACAGCGAATGACTGCCGGAAAGGATTCCCGACAGCAAAGCAGTCCGGTGATTGAAAAACAGTTTATATCGCTGATTCACGCTGCAATCGATGCCATCCTTGGCATTGATTATCAGGGCCGCATCACCATCTGGAATAAAGCTGCCACGAAAATGTTCGGCCACAGTAGCAGCCATGCCATCGGCATGAATTTGCACGACCTCATTGTTCCTGATCGCATGCATGCAAAAGCCAGAAAGGGATTTAAAAACTTTGTAAAAACAGGTAAAGGCCCACTGATCGGCAAGGCCACCGAGTGTATAGCCAAACACAAAGATGGTTCTGAATTCCCTGTAGAGTTATCTATCTCCGGCTTCCGGCAAGCGGACCACTGGCAAGCGGTTGGCATTGTCCGGGATATCAGCGAGAGCAGACAGGCAAAGGAAGTGTTGGCGGCAAGTGAAGAAAAATACCACAACCTGCTGGAAATGAGCCGCACGGGCATAATCGTACATCGGAAGGGAAAGATTTTGTATGCCAATCCTTATGCCGCCGGGAAAATTGGATTTTCTAGTGCTGATGAGCTCATCAATCACAGTATCGCCAAATTTATTCACCCTGAAGACTTGCCAGTCATCATGAAGCGCGTTGAGAATATGCTTGTGAAAGGCACCGATTATTCAAGTGTAGAAGAACGCTATATCAGTAAAGATGGGAAAATTATCTATGTCGAGGTATCAGCAAAACCCATTGATTATGACGGGCAAACAGCGATTCTGGTTGTAGCACATGACATCACCAGACGCAAACAGGCCGAACAAAAGCAGCAACTGCTACAGCTTCAAACAAGGCAAATTATTGACACTGCGCACGATGCCTTTATCGGCATGGATACGGACAGCACCATCACAGACTGGAATCCACAGTCAGAAAAAATATTTGGATGGAAACGTGCAGAAATTCTGGGCCAGCCAGTCAGCGAAACCATTATCCCGGATGAATTCCGTAAAGCTCATATAAAGGGCCTGGAACATTATCTTGCCACCGGCGAAGGCCCTATTGTGAACCGGACGGTTGAAATCACCGCGTTACATCGCGATGGGCACACATTTCCGGTCGAGTTATCCATCGTTCCGGTGCATACGGATGATACCTTAACGTTCAATGCTTTTATCCGCGACACCAGTGCGCGGAAAAAAGCGCGGAAAAAGCTGGAGAAAAGCCGTGAGCAATTAAGGCAAAGCCTGATCGGCACCATTGTCGCCGTTTCCAAGGCAGTGGGTGCCCGCGACCCATACACAGCCCAGCACCAGCAGCAGGTATCGCAGCTTTCCCGCTCCATCGCCCAGGCAATGGGACTGGATGCGGAGCGGATTGACGGACTGAGAATGGGCGCCTCCATTCACGATATCGGTAAAATTTACCTGCCGGCGGAAATCCTGAGCAATCCGGGGAAACTAACTGACATAGAGTACCAGCTAATCAAGACCCACGCGCAGGTTGGCTACGATATTCTGAAAGATGTGGCCTTTCCCTGGCCTGTGGCGGACATCGCGCATCAACATCATGAGCGTCTGGACGGCTCTGGTTATCCTCAGGGACTCAAGGGTGATGAAATCTGTCTGGAGGCACGGATCGTTGCCGTGGCTGACGTGGTTGAAGCCATGTCATCACACCGGCCCTACCGTGCATCACTGGGTATTGATGCGGCGCTGGAAGTAATCGAAATGTACCGTGGCATATGGTTTGAGCCCGCTGCCGTGAATGCATGTCTGAAAATTTTTCAGGAGAAGAAATTTACTTTCAACTAGCAATCTGTCGAACTTGGGAAAAATCTACTGTGCGGCAGGGACAGCTGCCCA
>CAZJRL010000034.1:0-14066 GCA_964548425.1 uncultured Zetaproteobacteria bacterium
GGCAAGGCAATCATTCAATGCGGGAAATCTGTATCTGAACCGGAAAATTACCGGCGCCATGGCGGGTCGCCAGCCCTTTGGCGGCTTTGCCATGAGCGGCATGGGATACAAGGCAGGCGGCCCGGATTATCTGTTGCAATTCATGCAGGCCAGGACGGTGACGGAAAATACCCTGCGCCGCGGCTTTGCGCCGGATCAGTCTCTTACCAATCTTATACAAACTGCACAAGATATTTCACCACAAAGACACAAAGGTACGAAGAATAAAGGATAGTTTGTCTTTCCTTCGTGTCTTCGTGGTTCAAGCTTGTTTGGTTCCGGCTTTACCGGATTAGGGAGAAAAGTATGGAACTCAGGAGTTTGCGTGAAGCCATGGTGGCGGAGCAGATTGAAGCCCGCGGCGTGTGTGATGCGCGTGTGCTTGAAGCCATGCGCAGCGTGCCAAGACATGTGTTTGTCCCGGAGGTCGATCCTCACGCAGCCTATGCGGATCATCCGCTTTCCATTGGCTATAACCAGACGATTTCTCAACCTTATATGGTGGCATACATGTGTGAGATCGCACGCCTTGGGGAAAATGATCGTGTGCTGGAAGTAGGGACGGGTTCAGGTTATGGCGCAGCCGTACTCTCCCGTCTGGTTCAGCATGTTTATACCATTGATATCGAACCGGTGTTGGCAAGACTGGCTGAGCAAACATTGCAATCGCTCGGATATGACAATTTCAGTATCAGAAGCGGTGACGGCAGTGAAGGCTGGCGCGATGAGGCACCATTTGATGCCATTATCGTTACTGCAGCGGCAACAGAAATTCCGCCTTCTTTCACGGAACAGCTTAAAGATGGCGGCAGACTCATTATTCCGGTGGGGCACCGGTTTTTCACGCAACATTTGATGCGCCTGGAAAAACATGGCAGGGAAGTGACGCAGCAGGATATGTTGCCGGTCCGTTTCGTTCCCTTGCGCTAGAATCCTCAGTTGGAAGCACCCACATGGCGCAAACTCTTGATTTGCTTTGCTAAACGGAAAAAAGTCTTATCACCAATAAGGTGACGGCGATTTTTTCCGTAACGCCCTTCAAATCAATTTCTTACACCCTGCACGCACTTCCAACTGAGGATTCTAGGATCATGACAATGAAAGCATTGATGAATGATGCTAGCATTCACATATGCGCCATCTCCGCAAACAACTGATTGACATCCTGACAGAGACAGGGGAAAGGCAGCATCTTCCCATGCCTGCCCCGCGGCTGGCTGCCACACTGGTTCGCGATTTTTCCGGTCTGTTACTTGAACCGCGAAAAAAACGTACCGTGATGCACTGGCGATTGCTCAGTCATGAGCACATGCACCGGCACGTTATTACCATTCGCTGTCCGGATCAGGCATTCTACCTTGATTCAATCAAGAGCTATTTTTCGCGTCACAATATCCAGCCACTTGAGCAACAAACCATGGTGATGCGCCTGGAATACAATCAACACAATCCCATCCCCGTCATTCACCTGTCCGACACACACAAAGGTGAAGCATTGATGCTTATCGCCTTACATATTTCCGCGACCGTGGTTCCCGACGGCAAGCGCCTGGCCAGTCACATGGCTGCTATATTGCATGCAGTCAACCTTTCCGTGCGCGATTTTTCCGCCATGCGTACATTGTTGGCTGACTGCGCCACGAAACTTGAAGCAGAAGTTCCACATGCAGCAGGATTGCTGCGCTGGATGAATGAGGACAGATATATTTTTCTCGGCATGCAATCCGGGCGAAAAAGACTGGGCTTACTTAAAAATACACGGGTGACTGAACGGGTCGTGAAGGGAATAGAACAGGGAATCACCTCCCTTTCCCCACCCGCCAAACCCGGCCTTGAATGGATTCATTTACAAGCCAGCCAGCACCATTTATATATTATCACCAGTCTGGATGTAGTCCGCATTTGCTGGCGCGAAGGGCGCCATTTAAATCATCTCATTCTGCTGGGATATTTTTCGCGCAGCGCCCGTCATGCCAATGCCAGCCGGGTTCCCTTGCTGGAGCAATACTGGCATGGCCTCCTTACTCAACCTCTGCTGGAACAATCCGCTTTTTACCGGCGTGAGATTCGTACAATTTTTGATCGCCTTCCCAAGCCGCTGTTGCTTTCAATTCCGGCACCGGAACTGCTGGCGCCGCTGAAAGCCATTGCTGACCTGACAGGTCCCACACAGACCCATACGGTATTATTTTCTCCCAAACCGGGTAATATCATGCTCCTGCTGGTGGCGCTTCCTGCCGACCGATTCGGGCCCAATGTGTTGAAAGATATGCTTGCGCACTTGCAGCGTATTGGCATACAGGAACATGCATACCATTCTTTTGGAATCGGCAGTCACCGTCTGTTGCTGATGGCCTGCAGTTGCAAAGTGAAACAGCCCGGCATTCATGAGATTACAAAAGCTGTCCAGCGTTCAGTGATATTCTGGAAGGACCTGGCCAGAGCGCATGTATTCGAGCACGCCAAAACATTAAAGATTCCCGCTACACTCGAAAAACTGGAACGGCTGCCGACTCTGTATCAGAATCTTTTTCCCCCGGAGCAGTTCATCGGAGATATGCGGGCTTTTGAATGGGTGCGGGAGAACCTGCGTGTAAAAGTTCATATCCGGAAAGCGGAGGATGGCGTGGATATCCAGATATTTACCCGCAAGCCGCAACCTCTTGGGCAACTTGTTTCCACCATCCAGGGATTTGGTCTGACGGCGATGAAGGAAGCAGTGGTCGAATTCAGGGACAGTGATGGCACTCTGTATCTGAGCAGTCTGCGCTGCACATATTCTGGCAAGAAAGGGGACAGGGGAAAAGAGGGGACAGTTTCACTTTTTCGTTCCGAAGAAAGTAAACTGTCCCCTCTTTTCCCCGAAACTGTCCCCTTTTTACCGGAAGATAACTGCCGCCTGACCATGGCACTGGATCATGTATTCAATGGAGAAGCGGATGATGAAACCATCAATTCTCTGGTGTTGTCCGCGACGCTGGATATCCAGCAGGTAGCTGTCATCGCTACGTTACGCAGCCATCTGGTACAACTGATGCCCGATGCCGCACCACTGCTGCTGACGGATATGTTGAACCGTCACCCGCAGGTGACAGCCCGTTTGTACCGCATGTTCGAAGCACGGCACCGGCCGGCCATTCCCGCCGCCTATGAAATACAGGCCAGAGCAGACTTTGAAAAGGCGATGGAATCCGTAAAGAGCCTGACGGACGATCGCTGGTTCCGGGCGCTCGCTGAGCTGGTCGAGGCCAGTTTGCGCACCAATGCCTACGCACGCGAACCTGACGAGCCGGTAGCCATAAAAATAGCGCCGTCCGGGCTGAGTTATGTACCCAGGCCCGTGCCTTACCGGGAAATATTTATCCATGGCGTACATGTTGAAGGCGTCCATCTGCGTGGCGGGCCGGTCTCCCGCGGCGGTCTGCGTTACTCTGATCGACCGGTTGATTTTCGCACCGAGGTGCTGGAACTGATGGCAACCCAGATCGTCAAGAACGGGCAGATCGTACCCACCGGCGCCAAGGGAGGTTTTGTGATTCGCGGTGGTTGTAGTGAGGCTTTTGTACATCGGCAATACCGCACTTTTGTGCGCGCCCTTCTCGCTCTCACGGATAATCTTGTACATGGTGAAGCTGAACCGCCTGTTGGCATTCGCATTCATCCGGATGATGTGAATGATCCTTACCTGGTTGTTGCCGCGGACAAGGGAACCGCGCGTTACTCTGATTTCGCCAATGAAGAAGCGCGATTGGCCGGATTCTGGCTGGATGACGCCTTTGCCAGTGGCGGTATGCATGGCTATGATCACAAGACTGTCGGTATTACGGCGCGTGGCGCATGGGTATGCGCAGAACAACATTTCGCCACGACAGGCATCAATGTATATAAAGACGCGATCACTGTAGCGGGTATTGGCGATATGGGCGGCGATGTGTTTGGCAATGGCATGCTTATCAACCCCAATATCCGCCTGCTTGCGGCATTCAATCATAAACATATCTTCCTCGACCCGTCACCCGACCCGGCCCGTGCCTGTGCCGAACGCAAACGTCTGTTCAGGCAGGGGCTGGGCTGGGATGCTTACGATCCCGGAATCATCAGTGCCGGTGGTGGCGTTTTCGAGCGTACGGCCAAGCGCATATCTGTTTCCCCTGAAGTCAGGATTGCACTGGCGATTGAAGCGGATGATTTGTCTGGTGAAGCCCTGATTCGGGCGATACTCACTGCACCCGTGGACATGCTCTATAACGGCGGTATCGGCACCTATGTCAAAGCCAGTCACGAAAGCGATGCCGAGGTGCGTGATCCGGCCAATAACGCTGTACGCATTACTGCTGATACCCTGCGTTGCACGGTCGTTTGTGAAGGTGGAAACCTTGGGTTTACTCAGGCTGCACGTCTGGAATATGCAGCTTCGGGAGGCCACATTAACACGGATGCTATCGATAATTCAGCCGGTGTGGATATGTCTGATCATGAGGTTAACCTGAAAATCCTTTTTTCAGAGGCAGGTGGCCAGTTTCTTCCATTGCCCCGCCGCAATCGTATTTTACGTTCATTGACAGATGCCATTACTGAACAATGTCTGGATGACAACCTGCAGCAGTCGCGCGCTCTGACGCTGGCTGAACTGGAGGTAAAAAGCTATCCGCCCCGTATGCAACGGTTGCGTAATGTATTGCTTGCCGAGGGGCGCATTGATCCGCAAACCGATCCGGGCATGGATGATGATGCAACATTATGTTTTCGGCCCCAACTGGCGGTATTGCTGGGGCATGAGAAAAATCGTCTCCATGAACGGTTGGCGGATTGCTGTTTTGCACAGAATGATTGTTTCCATACTTCATTGCTGGAAACTTATTTCCCTGCAGCCATCCGGAAACGCTTTTCTACCGCCATCGGAACACATCCACTGGCAGCGGATATTATTCATACCATGGCGGCCAATCATACGCTCAATTATTTTGGACTGGGTTCGGTACATCACCTTGAAACCCTGATTGACCATGCCACAGGGGAGATCGTTCTGGGCCTTTTAATGGCTGAATATATGCTGGACGGGGACGCCTTGCGCCAGGCCATCTGGCAGGATTTGGAAGATGCGGATACTGCCTGCATGATGCAACGTACCCTGCAGGAATATCTTATGCGTTTTGCCGAAGAAATGTTGCGCCTGTGCCCCGTCATTACGCTTACACTGGGCTGGATGAAACAGCAGCGGAACGGCTTAAGACATTTCCGCCACTCGCTGGCTGCACAGGGTATTGGCGGTATGGAAAACAGCCGTTTTCTGGAACTGTTGAAATCAGCAGGGCAGGCGGGTCTGAGCCCTGCGCATGCTGCGCATCTGGCTACCATGCCAGAGTTGGCACAAACGGCCACATCCCTGCATCTCTCCTCCACGCTCAATCAGCCGCTGTTGCGCTGCCTCAAAGCCAATCAGGCCTGCCTGCACCTGTTACCACTGCGTGAAGCTGAATCACCCCTGCGCACCGCGGACTGGGGAGATGATGATACGCATGCACTGCGGCGTGAATGGTTACATCGGCTGACCATGCTTAAAAGCCAGGCCATTCGGCAGTTACTGAACATTCGACGCCGGGATTTTCTACAGGCAGGAGAGGCACTCTGGGGCAGACATCGTCATTGGGATCATATTCAACAGTTGCGTACTGAACTGGACGAAAACGAGCCGGACCGGATGAAGCTCCTGTTGTTGCTGACGCAGATGGAATCACTGATCACGGAATCGGAAGTTTAAAAAGGTATTTTACCGCAGGGGACGCAAAGGACGCAGAGGGATACAAAGTAAAAATTAAAAGTCATTGGCCCGCATATTGCAAAACTCATGGATGGTGATCTGCTTTCCTGCTCAGACCCATTTTCGCGCTTGAGTAACCGGGCATCTGTTTTTGAATAGCATTCCTTTGCATCCTCCGCGTCCCCCGCGGTAGATATTTTTAATCGCGTAAACGCAGGATCGACCATGTCTCTTTCACCAGCATCCATAGCGCCTTGCTCAACTGCTTCAGGCGCTTGCGTATAAATCCACACTGGATACATCCTTCTCCGGCAATCTGGGCGCGGATTTCTCCACGCGGAAGAACAGTCTCTTTCCAGAAAAGCATACGATGACGGAAATCCGGCATCATGCGGGAAAACAGGCGTTCGGCCAGAAAGGGGATAACTTCATGGCGCATGAAGCGGGCGTACATACTTCGTTCCCGGAGATCCATCTGTGGTCTGATGGACTCCAGTATGTTGTTCGGTACAGGTGCGCCTAAATGGGCATGAACATAGGACAGGGCATAAAAGCACGGGCGTTGCAGACGGTATTCCCGGATACCATCCAGCACCGCATCCCACTGCTGTTGCTTCTGAACTTTGCGCGATAGCAACGCAATATCCCATAACCAGACTAGCCGTTCAAAGGAATGCTTCATAGCATGGAAACAGAGATAGGGCAGGTTGACACGCGGATAAGGAAGCAGTGCCTGAACTCCTGCCAATTCACCATCTTCTGCTGCATGCAGAAAGAAATCGTGTGTTCGCATGGGTGTTAGATGCTTCCATGTATGGATGCGTTCCATATCCAGTGGATCGGCATGTAAATCAAGCAATACGCCATTCCGAAAAAACAGTAGAGGGTAATGGTCCACCGCCTTAAAGCCGGATTGAGCCACGACCTGTGTTGCAGCACGGATGTCATTTTCATTCACCAGCAGGTCAATATCCGTCTGAGGCCGTAATGTGGCGGGATGATACAATAATTCTGCTATGCTCTGTCCGCGCAGGGTTATGCAGGCAATGCCGGATTGTCGCATGCATTTCAGTATGGCGGCGTTTATTTGCCTGAGCATCAGCGTATGCGCTGTCTGGGCACGCAGTGGTTGTTCAATACAGGATCGAAATATTGTTTCGAGGAATGCATCACGCTTGATATCCAGACCATGCCAGATACAGGCGCCCACACCTTCCATCCATGCTTTCCGCCAGAATTCCCCGTTTTTAGCCAGTTGCAGATCCGTCTTTTCCCCGGACAGAATATGGCAATATGCTGCACGGGCGCGCACAGGGTTTATCTTGGCAGTTTGTACCATAGCGTCTATACTCGCATATTGAGCGTAGCAAGCAAAAGGCTGCCAGCCCGGGTTATTCATAAATCGGAGGTTTGATATGGCGGATACCAAACTACCCAACAATAAACAACATAATCCAGACAGTGATGAAATGCTGGCACGCCGCAGGTTGCTTAAACTGGGCGTCTATGTACCTCCCGCCGTGATGGGTATGATGATTTTCGGCACGGATATCGCCTTTGCCGATAAAACGACTGCATCGTGTTGCCCAAATGCATGCACTCCCTGCGGGTCGCACCCTCATGGCGCTGCATGTAAAAATGCGAAAGTTGCGAAGGGATGCTAACCGTAAAGGGTAGAATCCACGCGGGTTTCACTTGTGGAGCTTCGGCTGGTTGACACGTCTTCCGTCTATCACAGGCTACTGTTTTTCCCCGACGGGGAGGCGCTGACACTCACGACTTCCCAGGAAAGATTGCATTGCAAACATACCGGTAATGGTATGGAAGCATGGTTCTCCGGAGATTTTGCCCAGGCCCTGGTGGCTCGCGCCGATCACCGGGACACTCCCCGGCAGCAGGCGTTGCTTGATCATCTTTCCCGTACGTATGTATGGCTGTGTGACCTTACAAAAGCCACGGCATCTCCTTTCCGCCCCTCCCGCATGTTGCTCGGACAGGGCCTTGGCATCATTTTCATTGAACTGACCGCCCGCTGCAATGAACACTGTCTGCACTGCTATGCGGAATCGGAACCGGAGCGCCGGGAGATACTGGCATTGGCGGAGGTCCGGCGCGTGCTGGATGAGGCCAGGCACCTTGGTTCAGCCGCGGTTCAGTTTACGGGGGGCGACCCGCTGATTTACTCCGAACTGGTACAGGCCGTGGCCTGCGCCCGTGAGGCGGGTTATGACGATATTGAAATCTATACCAACGGATTGCTGTTGACGGACGCTCTGCTGGCGCAACTGGCGCCCCATATGCCCCGTTTTGCTTTCTCCGTGTATTCTCACGATGCTGTTACGCACGACCGCATCACACGCGTATCCGGCAGTCATCGCCGCACCTTGGCTGCCATGCACCGTGTCATGGCGGCGGGTCTTAAGTTGCGTGCCGGGATCATTATTATGCCGGAAAACCGTGGCCATGAGCGGCAGACGGCGAATTTCTTGCACTCTGAACTCGGACTGCCACGTGATCGGATTGGTTTTGACACCGTGCGGGGGGCAGGCCGGGGGACGTTCATGGACTACAAGCCGGATACCGGCCATAGGGGTCCGGTGCACCGTGCCCCGGAGGGTGTGAATGACAATGCCCGGAACATGCGCAAGGGAAAGTTGTGCGTGGCATCCGATGGCTGCGTGTATCCGTGCATCTTTTCCCGATCCACGCTTCTTGGCAATATTCACGAACATTCGCTTGCGGATATGCTGGTCAAACTGGATAAACGGCCACTGCCGCGTGTATCGGAAATACGCTGGCGCCAGTGTGAACAGCGTATGAGTTGCAGAGACTGCCAGATCATCGCCTATACGTTAGGGGAGGGCTGATCAATTCATGAACACCATCTTGCAGGCTGAAATAGCTCATGTCCATGTTGCAAATCTTGCCAATGCCTCCGCTATTGGTGGTAATTCACGCCTTGATTTGAAACTATTCCAGTCCACAATCCATGTATCTGGACTTTATAAGCATTTCCCCGGGAACAACACATGACATTGCCTGTTAAACCACAGAAGGTTGATGGCCTGACCAGTGAGGAACTCGAAGGTCTGGATGAAATCATCTATGTCGATTCTGAAAACGGGGCCAGTTTCTCCCTGAACCTGACCGCGGCTGCGATCCTGGATTTGTGCAATGGCCAGCGCAGCCATGACGATCTGGCAACCATTTTGCGCGATACCGTGCATGCCGATATGGAACAGGCCAGAACTGATGTGAAGGCTATCCTTGCCGAATTTGCTGAACATGGTTTGATTCACTAGGGCCTGTTCACATATAATCACATGCAGATGACGAACAGGGCCGAAGCAACGGCTGACATCATATCTGTCTGGCGAAAACAGATATCCATTGCCCATCTTGATATTTGCATTGAATGCCATGCGCCTGATTGTATCCATGGCATTTCCGCCCTGACTGTACTGTTTCCGGTCAGTAACCGTTCCGTGCCGGATATGTTTTTCTCAATCCATTCTTCAGACGGTCTGATTAAGCTTTCACTGGCCGGTGCGTTGCTCTGGCAGGGGGAAGATGCCGGTGAAGTGGTCGCGGCCTTTGAATATGAATTCTACAACAGGGTGATTGGCGCACTGTATCCTTCCCTGTTGTCCCTGCATGCCAGCACGGTCAGTGCCGGAAACACATGCGTGACCTGTGCAGGCGTATCCGGTGCGGGAAAGTCCAGCCTGTGTACCGAGGCGTTATTGCAGGGCGCTTCCTACTTCAGCGATGAGTTTACGCTTCTGGATAAAGCCGGATGTATTACGTCGTTTCCACGTCCGTTACAATGGGGTAGCGGGGAGCATCCGGCATTCTCCCACGCAATGATGCTGGCATCCGGACTGTTCAAAAAAGATTCCTACAGTTTTCCGGACAGGGAAGGAAGAATGGTCACATCACTGCTCTGGTATCCCGAACGCCTGACAACTGCATGCGAACCGATGCGTATCGTATTATTTGCAGGCTATGATGCCACGGTTTCATCTGCCACATTAACAGGATTGCGGCGTAGTCAGGGCATCATGGAGCTGGCCGCGCATGTCCATCATCCGTTACCTCTCGCTGATCGTATCCGTCTGTTACATGCGTGGGTTCCCGCTCAAACCATTTTTTACCGGCTGGCTTTCTCCGATGTACATACCGCATGGGAACGGGTAAAAACACTTGTTTCCTGACCCGGTGTAGCCGGAAGTACAGGTTCACCATGAAGGACACGAAGAATCACCCCGGGAAAAATTACGTCCGTAACCTCAAAGCTACCGGTACGCCCAACAAGGCTACAGCCGCACATGCCATGAATGCCAACTGGAATCCTGAAGTCCCCGATTGTGATGATATCCAGCCGCAGGCCACGATTCCCAAAGCCGTACCCAGGCCAAATCCCGAAGCGGAATACCAGCCCTGCGCGCTCGCCTGACGGCCATGTGGTGAAAACCTGCTTACCCACGTTACCGCGTTGACATGGAAAGCGGCAAAACTTGCAGCATGCAGTAATTGCAGCAACATCAATATCCACCAGACTTGCGTCAGCCCAATGCCTGCCCAGCGAACCGATGCCAGGAACAGACATGTGGATAATATCAGGGCAGGCGCAGCCTCACCAACAGGACGGGACCACTTCCACATCAATACAATTTCAGCGATGGCGCCAAGCACCCAAAAACCACCGATCATCCAGCCTTCATAACCGGCTTTGAGAAGATAGAGGCTGTAAAAACCATAATAAGCGCCATGCGATGCCTGCATCAAAAAGCTGACCAGAAGCAACAAACCAAATGATGATGAAAAATGTTTTCTTGGTGGTGATGCGTGCTTCTGTTGCATGTTATTGGTAGGGAATCCCCTGGCAGCAAACGCTGTTATCAGCAATGTCGCTGCCAGCCAGTAGGGAAAGCGGGACTGGCTCTCACCTGCCAGCCAGATACCGCCAGCCAGGGATGCCGCAACAAAACCGATGGATCCCCATACACGCAATCGTCCATAATCCACCAAAGCGGCTTCGGAGACAGCCACCGATAAACCATCGGTTAACGGCAATACCACCGCCCACAGGCACCCGAATGCCAATATGGCCAGTGCCAGCATCACACTGGATTCTATCCATGGCAACAACAGTGCCAGTATGACCGCGGCAAGAGATGCAGTGAGAATAAAACGGGAAGTATCAGAACTGTGATCCAGTGCGCGCCCTGCCAATGGCGGTGCCAGAACTCTGGAAATAGCCAGCAGTCCGGTAAAGAGGCCGATGGTTGCGGTATCCATTCCTCTGCCTGCGAGATAAACCGGGAAAAATGGTAATATAATGCCCATTGTGGCGAAATAGGCTGCATAAAACAGGCGGATAGAATGCAGGGAGGCAGTAGAGACCATGGGGGCAAGCATAACCATGCATGCAGACGTGTAACACAAGTGCTTGCATGCCCGTCTTCTTTACACAACAGTTACAGGATGATCCACCGGATACCTTCAGTCTGCACTGTTCATAAATACTGCCACGTCCTTGCTTTCTTGCGACCATCACAATCGGGACTGCCTGTCTGCGTGCGGCGCACAGGCAGGCAACGCGATCCATGAATGAGTTATTCAGAGGTTCCTTAGCTGTTCTGATGCTGTGCACCGGTATATTGGCTGCATGTCACATGGATCTCATCGGACTGGAACTGGATTCCGGCTGGCAAGCCCGCTCCGTAGCTATATGGAAGAACGTTCGCCCTGATATGCTTGCCCTGTCACCCAATGGAAAATGGCTTTATATCAGTTGTGAAACCAGGGCAAGCATGCTGACCCCCAGCCTCGCCGCACTTAACCTTGAAACAGGCGGCTACCATATCCTTCTCCTGGGACTGATGCGCGCCGACGGGCTCAAATTTGCTCCGGATGGCAGTTTATGGATTGGTGAGGAGTTTTC
Organism: uncultured Zetaproteobacteria bacterium; assembly: GCA_964548425.1. Classification (GTDB taxonomy): domain Bacteria; phylum Pseudomonadota; class Zetaproteobacteria; order Mariprofundales; family Mariprofundaceae; genus JAUZQZ01. The sequence goes on from CAZJRL010000034.1 coordinate 11,748, forward strand.
GCGAGGCCTGATCTGGCGCATTGCAGACGTGGATAATCTGCCGCTTGTACAAACAGTGGATCGTGCCCGCATGATAAGCAGCCACCGGGCCGTCGCACCTTTTTATGCGGCTGGGCGCTTTGCACATGAAGGGATTGCGTTTTCCCGGGACGAGCGCTTTGCCTATCTGGCCGATGAAGCGGAAGATGGCTCACTTTACCGTTTGCATCTGAAAACACGCCGCATGGAAGCACTGCATGCAGATAAAGGGTGGGTTCCCATTGCCGCCACACTGGACCCGAAAAATCAGGCCAGACATTTACAGGCGAGGGCATTTAATCGTATCGAGGATATGGAGACATTGCCGGATGGCCGTATTTTGATGGCTGAAACCGGAACCGGCCGGATTCTTGCTCTGGATGATACGGGGAAACGTCCGGAAATTACAGAATACCTGCGTGACAGCCGTATTGCACATCCAGATAATCTGGCATGGGATGCCACACGCAAATGGCTATGGATCACTGATGACAGCAGTCCCTCATCATTGTGGGCATGGGATGGCCGGAAACTGATGCATATTGCCACGCATCAGCATGCCGAGATCACGGGAGTGTTGCCGGTGGGCAGCATGATTTATCTGAATCTTCAGGGACGAAGTGACGGGCCGGAATTGACATTACGCCTGAGCGAAACAAGCACTGAAAGCCGGAATTAATCATGATAATTTTAACTGTTGTAGTAATAACTGTAACAGAAGCGGATGTGTTCCCAGGTGTTTCGCCAGTACCGGTTCGGTCGCTGAATGCGTGCGCCGGAATGTATCCATATCCACATGAACCTGCTTCATCCAGCCACCCGGGAAAAGAAAATGTGGTACAATTGCCACCGTACCTTTAGCTGTCTGCCGCGTCAGCACATCCTCAAGTGACGGACTTCCATAGCCTGCAAATGCAATATGAACTTTTGTACCAGCACGTACAGCCAGCCTGTCAGCCAATTGCATGATGTGCTGCTGAACACCACTTTGCCGGCTTCCATGTGTCAGGAGAATCGTGGATTGCACATCAGTCTGAATCTCGGCGGCACGGTCATGCAAGGCTGCCGCGATAACCCCTGTATTCGTTAGTCCGCTTGCAAGATACAGTTTCGTTTCAGGATGCTGCTGTCTGAAATCCGCCAGCCGTTCCGGGATATCCTGTCGCAGGTGTTTACCGGCATTCAGTAAAAGCGGCAATACTGCCATCGAACGCGAATGAGCAGCCACATCGGCAAGCACATCCTCCAGAAGAGGTTCGCACTGCTCCAGGAAACAAAGGCGGGCATGCATGCCGGAATATTGTTTCCAGCTATCCAGGAATACCTCGCATGCCATGGCGTAGTCCGGACTTTTTGATCCGTGTGCCAGCAGGAGCACTTCCCGGCCAGCCATCAGAATTCAATACCCTGAGCCGCTTTGATCCCCTGGTCGAAGGCATGTTTCACTTTCCGCATCTCCGTCACCGTATGTGCCGCCTCGATGATTTCCCGTGGCGCATCGCGCCCGGTCAGAATGATATGCATCCATGTCGGCCGGTCCGCACGCAGGAAGGCGGCGATTTCCTCACCGCTGATCCAGCCGTAGGAAGCGCAGTAATTGATTTCATCCAGTACAATCAGATCAAAATCCTGTGAACGCACTTTTTCCTTGCATAATTCCCATATCTTGCGGCTTGTTTTGATATCCTGCTCCGGATTGTTCGTATCCCAGGTAAAGCCGTCGCCCAGGGCATGCCACTCGATGTTGTCAAAGCGCGCTGCTGCCTTTTGCTCACCGGTTTTCCATTTACCCTTGATGAACTGAATTACGCATACCCGCATACCCCAGCCCGCCGCCCGGAAGGCGACGCCGAAAGCAGACGAGGATTTACCCTTGCCTTCGCCGGTATTGACCACAATCAGTCCTTGCCGGTTATCGCGTGCTTTCATATTCGATCTCCCAACCCGGAGTAGCCGGAACCCAACAGGATTGAACCACAAAGGCACCAGGACACAAAGAAAAAATGTTTAGGGATAGTCTGAAAAACGTTCATATATTTTCAAGTTACTCCCAATTGAGCCAAATTCAGGTGACAAGTACCTGTTGTTTCTCTGATCATCACCCGTTTGGGCTTTGATCAGACTTTCCTTAGATATTTTTCGTCCAGCGTGCCGCAAGCATTGATCAACAAGTTTCAGGGCATCAGCCTTGAATCAGTTTATGCTCTTTATTCTCCGTGACTTTGTGTCTTCGTGGTAAAATATCTCGTGCATTTCGCATCAGATTTTATGGGTAAATGACTAATAATCCGGTAACAGGGA
>CAZJRL010000035.1:0-13922 GCA_964548425.1 uncultured Zetaproteobacteria bacterium
ATATGCTCTATCTGGATGATGAGACCCTGACATGGGCGAAAGCCACCGGTGAAGGCGAGAGCTCGGAAGATGTGGTCAAACATGTGGATAGCAACGGCGCAGTTCTGGAAGCGGGTGATACGGTCACGCTGATCAAGGATTTGAATGTCAAAGGCGGTGGCTTCACAGCCAAACGCGGCACGGCTGTACGCGGTATTTCACTGGTGGCGGACAACCCCGAACATATTGAGGGCCGTGTGAATGGTCAGCAGATTGTCATTTTGACACAGTTTGTGAAGAAGGCGTAAGGGTCTATCCAACCACGCCGAAACGCCTGCGGGCGTTCTCACAAGTCAGTTCAGCGATATATTTAGCCGTTACACCGCGCACCTCGGCAATGCATTCGGCCACATGACGTACATAGGCGGGCTCGTTGCGCTTGCCACGATATGGAACCGGCGCCAGATAGGGAGCATCGGTTTCGATCAGTAATGCCTCCTCAGGCACCCTGGAAGCCACCTCACGCAGTGTTTCATTGCGTTTGAAGGTGACATTACCGGAAAAGGAAATGGACATACCCAGATCCAGCGCCTGCCGGGCGATTTCCCATGTTGAGGAAAAGCAGTGCATGATGCCGCCGCAGGTATCAACCCCCTCCCCTTGCAGAATACGCATCGTATCCGCATCGGCTTCCCGCATATGCACAATCACCGGCTTGCTCATGCGTTTGGCCGCCCGGATATGGGTGCGGAAACGTGCTTCCTGAATCTCCCTGTTTACATGGTGGCGAAAGAAATCCATGCCCGTTTCACCAATCGCCACGCATTTGGGATGCGCCGCCAGTTCACACAGTTGCATGACCGTGGGTTCGGTTTCAATTTCATGGTTCGGATGGATGCCCACGCTGCAATACACATTTGCTCTTTCTTCCGCCAGCGCAAACAGACGCGGTACATTTTCCAGATCTACGGCTACCGCCACCAGCCATTCTCCTCCGGCTGCGGCGTAGCGATCAAACACGGCTTCGCGGTCATCATCGAAATGGTGAAAATCAACATGACAATGGGTGTCTACAAGTTTCACGCTAATTCTCCATAATCTGCCGCAAATGCGATAGCCCGACATCATGCAAATCGTTCAAGCCATGCGGATTGGCAAGAACTTCAATGGGTTCACTTTCCGGCTCACCAAACCCGGAGACCACCAGATCAGCACCGGAAAAATCCTGATTGCATGTGTATCCGTTGACGGTGACCACACATTTCAATCCGGCAGCCTGCGCCGCCTTCCAGCCATTGCCGGAATCCTCCAGCGCCATCGTTTCCTCAGCCGAAACACCCAGTTGTTCCATCGCATGCAGATAAATATCCGGTGCGGGTTTCTTCATCGGCACGATATCCCCTGCCGCCAGAACGGCAAATTTATCGAACCATTCCCGTCCCAGCGAATGCTCAATCAGGGCATCCAGAGCTGATGGCGTGGTCGTGGTTGCCACGCCGACGGTGACGCCCGCATCGTGTGCTTCCTCCAGCAGGCGTCTTACGCCGGGCCGCAAGGGAATGCGGCCTTCGGCAATCAGTTGCTGATACAGTTTTGTCTTGCCGGCATGCAATCTGGCAATATCGTCATCGCTCATGTCCGGCATATCGCCGCGTTTGATATCAAAACGAATGCGCTCCTTGCCACCGGTTACCTTCAACAGTTCGCCATAGGTCGCTTCATCCCATCGGCGCGTCAGTCCCGCTCCTTCAAAGGCAAGGTTAAAGGCTACGCGGTGGCCGTCGCGTTCGGTATCCGCGAGCGTACCATCCACATCCCAAAGCAGACATTTCAGTATATTCATCATTTCTCCGGTTATTTCGTGCATAACAGTATATATTTCAGAGTAACTCTTGAATAACAGATTCAAAAGCATTCACCGCAGAGGACGCAGAGTTACGCAGAGGAAAAGCCATAAATAATCAAAAATTAAAGAGATTTTGATCTTGATTTACTCTGCGATCCTCTGCGTACTCTGCGGTAAATGAGTGTTATTCTCCTCTTGGTCGCCGCGAAGCGGGGTAAGTCGCTACTCAGCACCCATACGTAAAAATTCCCATAACTGCTCAGATTGCCCCTGATTTGTTCGAGAACAAGGAAAACACGCGCAGTGTGCTACTGCACTCGAGCATGTTTGACGCAATTATCAGGCAAATCAAGGGTGAACTGAGTAGTTATATTTCAGGTTTGAATTTTATACCACAAATGGGCTATCATTTCACTCATGAGCATCCTGATTCATGAAGCTGTTCCGCAGTCCGTGGTGGATAAACCACGAACGAAGAAACCGCCTATGTATCAGGTGATGCTGCTCAATGACGACTTCACCCCCATGGATTTCGTTGTAGACATTCTGTGCCAATATTTCCAGAAATCAGAGTCGGAGGCTACCCGTATCATGCTTGCCGTACACCATGAGGGACGCGGCCTATGCGGGATTTATCCCTTTGAAATCGCTGAAAGCAAGATGCATCTGGTGCGACAAACAAGCAGAAAACATGGGCACCCACTCAAATGCATGATGGAAAAGGTTGAAAACGGAGATAAGCCATGCTGAATGACGAACTTGAGCGCACATTAAACGATGTGTTTCGTTCAGCACATCTGCACCGTAACGAATTCGTAACGGTAGAGCATCTGCTGCTCGGTCTGCTGGATAATATCGAGGCTGGCACTGTGCTTGAGGCTTGTGGTGCTGATCTGGAAGAATTGCGAAGCCACCTCACGCAATACATCTCCGAGTATGTAGCGGTGCTACCCGAAGGGCCGGGAGAGACGGCTGCCAGTATCGCATTGCAACGGGTGATTCAACGCGCGGTCATGCAGGCGCAATCGGCGGGAAAACAGGAGGTTACCGGCGCTTATATTCTGGTTGCCGTTTTTTCGGAAAAAGACTCGCACGCGGTCTTTTTCCTGGAGGAAATCGGCATCACGCGTCTCGATGTGGTGAATTATATCGCGCATGGCGTGCGCAAACAGGAAGCGCTTGAGGCAAAAGAAATCCCTCACACCATTGAGGAAACACGCCAGAAACGTGTCGCGTCACCGCTGGAATCCTTCGCCATTGATCTCAATGCGCGCGCCATGGCCGGCAAGATTGACGCCCTGATTGGCCGGGAAGCTGAACTGGACCGGTGTATGAACATATTGTGCCGCCGCCGCAAGAATAACCCGCTGCTGGTGGGTGAAGCCGGTGTCGGTAAAACCGCCATTGCCGAGGGTCTGGCAAGGAAGATCGTTGAGCATGACGTTCCCGATGTCATCGCCGAGGCGCAAATCTATGCGCTGGATATGGGCGCACTGCTTGCCGGCACCAAATACCGTGGTGATTTTGAAGAACGCCTGAAATCAGTACTCAGAGAACTGGAGAAAAAGAAACAGGCCATTCTGTTTATTGACGAAATTCATACAGTGGTTGGCGCCGGCGCTGCCAGCGGTGGCGCCATGGATGCCTCCAACCTTCTCAAGCCGGCACTGGCAGGCGGTGAGTTACGCTGTATTGGTGCCACGACTTACCAGGAATACCGAAACCTGTTTGAGAAAGACCGGGCGCTATCCCGCCGATTCCGGAAGATTGATGTGACGGCACCCAACGTAACGGAGTGCATCCAGATATTGAAAGGGCTGAAACCCGCCCTGGAAGAACACCATGGCGTACGCTACAGCATGGCTGCCATCAGGTCCGCGGCCGAACTGGCCAGCCAGCACTTGCATGACCGCAACCTGCCCGATTCGGCCATTGATGTGCTGGATGAAGCAGGTGCGGCTGTGCGAATCATGCCCGCAGTCAAACGCAAAAAGCAATTGAGTGTCACGGATATTGAAGCCATCGTGGCGCGTATTGCGCGCATTCCACCACGCAGTGTCTCCGCTTCGGACAAAAAGAGCCTGAAACATCTCGAACGCAACCTGAAACTGGCGGTTTACGGCCAGAACGATGCCATTGGCGCACTGGCTTCCGCCATCAAGCTTTCCCGTGCGGGACTTTCACACCCGGAAAAACCCGTTGGCAGCTTCCTGTTTACCGGTCCGACCGGTGTCGGCAAGACCGAGGTGGCCAGACAACTGGCTGCGATTATGGGGCTGGAGCTGATCCGCTTTGATATGTCTGAATACATGGAAGCACATTCCGTCTCTCGTCTGATTGGCGCACCGCCGGGTTATGTCGGTTTTGATCAGGGCGGACTGCTGACGGAAGCGGTCAATAAACATCCGCATGCCGTGGTGCTGCTGGATGAATTCGAAAAAGCACACCCCGATTTGTTTAATGTACTGTTGCAGGTCATGGATCACGGCAAACTGACGGACAATGCCGGACGTTCGGCTGATTTCCGGCATGTGATTCTGATCATGACCAGCAATGCCGGCAGCTTTGAACTCAATAAAGCGAGCATCGGTTTCGCGCCTCAAAGCAGTCATGGCGATAATTCCGGGGCCATCAAGCGCATATTCTCTCCCGAATTCAGAAATCGGCTGGATGCCATGATTGGTTTTGCCTCGCTGGATGCCGAAACGGTGCGCCACGTCGCGGACAAATTCATTATTGAGTTGGAAACACAACTTGAAGCCAAGGGCGTGACGATTGAAATAAGTGAACATGCCCGTAACTGGCTGGCCGGGCATGGTTACGATGCACAGATGGGTGCCCGTCCAATGGCCAAGCTAATTGCCGATACGCTGAAGAAGCCTCTGGCCGACGAAATTCTGTTTGGCCGCCTGCAGAAAGGCGGCCGGGTTCGCGTGCAAGTCAGGGACGATGCTCTGAGTCTGTCTTTTCCAGCGGCTGCGGATAACTGAAGTTCGGAAATCGGAAACCGGCTTGAAACAGCCTGGCAAGATCTTCCGGGGTATCCACATCGAATCCCGTGCTTAAGAAGCGGTATGAAAGCCCCGATTCTGATATCCGGTTCACGGTTTCATTCAATACCGCAGATGTTCCCCATGCAATATCCTGAAATAATCCTTTTACATCAGCGCGCATAGCCAGCAGGTCATATCCGCCATCCTCGACGGGGCCGAGCACCACATCACATTGATGCAACAGGCGCAAGGCGCAGTGTAGCCGTGCTGCACCCATATGGGGACTGTCCGTACCCAGCAATAGCACACCCTGCGCCCCATAGGCAATCGCACGTTCCGAAAGCCGACTCATGCGCTGACCAAGATCACCCTCCCCCTGCGGTAGAACAGACGCATTAAACCGGCGGAAAAAAGGATGATACGGGTCATCGGCGGCAATCCATGTCTGGGGAAACAGGCGTAACGTCCGCTCAATCACGCAAGCTGCCATTGCAGCATGAATATCCGCCGCCTGCTCGGGCGTGAATGCGGATTGCAGCCGGGTCTTGACCCTTCCTGCAACCGGCGCCTTGCAGAAGACAATAGGGCGAATCACGATGCGTCTATGTAAAGGCGTTTCAGCGTTTCCGGATTCGCCCCCAGCCAGTAACGAAACCTGAGCCACCACATCAGAACAATGGTACGCACAATCCCATATTTTTCCCATCGGCGGCTGGATGTCATCACCCTGGAGCACAGGCAGGCGATGCCCCCTTCTCTTTTCAGACGCCGTGAAAATTCCACATCTTCCATCAGAGGCTGTTCGGGGAAACCGCCCATGCGCTCAAACACATCGCGGCGTACAAACATCGCCTGATCGCCGGTGCTGATTTTCGTCAGGCGTGAACGCTGGTTGATGAAAAACTCAATCACGCGAAAAGCGGGGTGATCGCCGGACAAGCGTATATCGAAACGTCCACCCACCATCCCGGAGCTACACATTACCTTTTTAATATCCATGATATGACTTGAAGATATTTCCGTATCTATATGAAGAAAAAGGAGAATATCGGATTTGGATTGAAATCCACCCGCGTTCATCTGCAATGCCCGTCCACGTTTGGAACGAATCCATTTGAGCCCCGATTTTTCCAGCAATACCTGTGTTTCATCCGATGATCCGCCATCCACAAAGATGATCTCGTTTGCCCCTATTGCCCGGATACTCTGTAGCAGGCATGGCAAATGGTCCGCCTCATTCAGAACAGGAACAATAACGGCAACTGTGGCACCGGTTGTAATGCTCACCAGGGCCTGTTCACACTAATTCTGACCGGTGATTGAAAGCGAGACCCAACCGCTTCCTTCAGTGCGAAAATTGGTCACCTGCCCTTGCCAGATGCGTCCCGCCACAGCCAGCAATCGGGAACCTTGCGTATAAAGCCGGACATCCAGTTTGAATTCCACCCCTTCTATATTGACGGTGCCTGGCGGGACATAACGCTGAAGAACAGTTTCCTCGGGTACAAGTGTCGCAAAACGCTTGCGGCTCATGGCCTTTCCCAGCACAACTCCTTTCCCGCCATGCCGTGCAGCAGGTTTGAAGACCCATTGTTTGCGATCATGCCAGATGGCATCCGGGCTCACATCTTTCAATCGCCGGGATTCCGGCACGATATGGCGAATGAGCCGGACATCCTGCCGTGGCAGAAAAGTATCCAGAAATCCTTCTGCCCACCAGTCCGCCATGCGGCCCTTGTCTCCCAGCAGGGCATAGCTGCGTGGATGTGGATTCAGTTGCACCAGATTTTCCTCATAGGCCTTGCGAATATGGGCCAGATCAGGGTATTCGAGATAAAAGTCCGTATGCCGGTTGTAAATCGCATCCAGCCTGACATCCCCGATATATAATCCATCAGACCGGATGGTGATATCCTCGGGGCTGACAACAAATACCTTCCGCCCGTCATTTTTCAACAATTCCGCATAAGCCAGCATTTCCGGATACATATATTGCCGGGTGACATCCTCATCCATAATCGCAATATGCCGCCATGCGGCGGGAAACATATGCCCCAGCCTTGTTGTTAAGGATTCATGCCATTCGGGAAGTTCCGGCTGTGGCAGCCATCTTCCGTCACCAATGTACAGACCACCCGCATTGTTATTAATTTCAATAAGTTTTGGTCCGTCCGGTGTCAAATGGAAATCATACCCCATCAGCACACTGGGTGTTTCAGGCTCAATGCCCGCGGCTTGTGGCAGTTCACTTTTCAGGCCCGCCAGATAATCAGGATTCTGTTTCAGCCCCCACACCATGCTGACAAAGTTCCGCATACGCGAAAAATCCTCGTGAGAGACAGGAACAGGGGTTTCCGAAGCCAGGGACATAGGCGGCTAGGGCCTGCTAACATGAATTATGAACGAGGCGACGAGGGTATTTTTGTGGCAATGCAAGGCATTTCGAGCGAAGTGTGCCCGAGGCACATGAGCGAGAAATAACGCAGCAGAACACAAAAATGGCCCGTCCCGCAGGGCTGCGTCCCAAATGAGGCCATTCGGCGTTACTCGTCGTTCATTTGGATTCACCAAACTTCACTCCTCGCGCCTTGACTGGCCTCATTTGGGACAGCAGCGCCTCGTTCATAATTCATGTTAACAGGCCCTAAGGCTACCCGAACGGTAACTATTCAGCATGTAGTAGAACGGGCACTGTTATTCAAGATATACCCCGAGCAGAGCATTCACTGTACAATGCGGAAATGACGGATAACAGACAACAGCTGCCTTCGCTGACTCTGCCGGAGCTGGAAGCTCATATCACATCCATGCAGCAACCGGCATGGCGTGCAAAACAGATATGGGAATGGATGAGCAGGGGCGTCTCCAATCCGGAACTGATGCACAACCTGCCTGCGGTATTACGCCAAAAGCTCTCCGAACAATTGCTCTGTGAGCCATTAAAACTGATGCAACGGCAGCTTTCCACGGATGGCACACGCAAATACCTGTTTCAACTGGCGCGGGGTGGCATGGTGGAAACTGTTCTCATTCCGGATACACATCGGGGATGCGTCTGTATTTCTTCACAGGTTGGGTGTGTGCTGGATTGCCCTTTCTGTTATACCGGCACACAGAAATTCGAGAAAAACCTGACAGCGGGTGAAATGATCGCACAAATTCTCGCTGTCAAATTCGATATGCTACACGATCCACTGCCCGATACGCTGCATCAGCATGTCACCCATGTCGTCTATATGGGAATGGGCGAACCTCTGGCCAATGAAGATGGCGTGCATGGAAGCCTGCGGATTCTTATGAATCAGGACGGACTCCATATATCCCGGCGGCGTATCACGGTCTCCACGTCGGGGCTTGTACCGCAAATCCGGAGACTGGGTGAGACATACCCTGTGAACCTGGCCATTTCCCTGCATGCAGCGAATGATGAGCTTCGCAACGAACTGGTTCCCGTGAACCGTAAATACCCACTGCATGTGCTGCGTGAGTGTCTGGACGCCTATCCACTGCCGCATCAACGGCATATCACTCTGGAATATGTGATGCTTGCGGATGTCAATGACCGGGACGCTGATCTGGATGCACTCATACGATTTGTCAATCTACAGAGGGAGCGTGTCAATCTCATTCACTTTAACCCGTGGCCCGAAGCACCCTGTCCCGGCTCCTCAAAGCGACGCATGAACGAATTCGCCAAAACCTTGATTGAAAAAGGCATTCGTGCCACTGTGAGGCGCTCACGTGGGGATGATATTATGGCCGCATGTGGCCAGTTGAAAGGACACTCCGGATCATCTGGCAGTGATATCAACACACTTCAAAACACGGATGGAAGGAAATGAATAATCGTATCGGCATTATTGGCGGCAGCGGTTTGTATGGTATTGAGGGTATAGAAATTCTCGACCGCCTCAATATCGAAACACCCTACGGGCATCCTTCGGATTGTCTGGTATTAGCCCGCATGGGTGATCATGAAGCTGTTTTTCTTCCCCGCCATGGACAGAGGCATTCCATTCCACCGCACCGCATCAATTACCGCGCCAATATCTATGCCATGAAGCTGGCGGGCGTTTCACGTATTATTTCCATATCTGCTGTCGGCTCACTACAGGAAAAAATAAAACCGGGAGACTTTGTGCTGGTGGATCAGTTTGTCGATCACACCTCGGGCCGTGCCTCAACATTCTTCGACGGACCGGTAGTTGCACATGTTTCCATGGCAGATCCGGTGTGTGCGAGCCTGCGCACCCAACTGGTAGAAGCATGCCGCAACACGGGGATTTCCATCCATGATGGCGGTACTTATCTTGCCATGCAAGGACCTCAATTCTCCTCCCGTGCTGAATCCGAACTCAATCGCAGCCGGGGCATGGATGTCATTGGTATGACCAATATGCCCGAAGCAAAACTCGCCCGGGAGGCTGAAATTTGTTATGCCACGGTCGCCATGAGTACCGATTATGATTGCTGGCATGAAGAGGAGGAAGATGTCAGCGTAAGTCATGTGCTTGATGTTATGCGCGACAATGTCGCCAAAGCTCAAAGAATGCTAACCGCATTCTTTGAGCTGAATGAAGATATTCACATCTGTGCAAAAGATTGCCGTTCGGCGCTTGAACACGCCATCATTAGCGACCTGAAAGGTCTGGATGATCATGCATTAAAGCCCGTGTATGCCCTTGTAGAACGTTTGTTATGATGTTAAAGAATCCGTTGTCGTGTATCGTATTACTGTTCATTACAATAACTTTATCTGCATGTTCAAATATGAGTTCCCCGGCAAGTTCTGAACATCAGACCAGGCGTGTGGATATCCATTATCAACTTGGCATAGATGCCTTGAACAAAGGAAACCTGCCCAAGGCTTTTGAGGAGCTGTTACGTGCGGAAAGCATGGATTCGGCTCGCTCTGATGTGCTGGATGCGCTTGCTTATGCATGGCAATTGCGTGGCGATCTGGACAAATCGAATGAATACTATCAAAAATCGCTCCAGTACCAGCCGTCTTCCGCTACTTACAATAACTATGGCGGATTGATGCTGCAAATGAATAAACCGAAAATAGCCGAGAAATATTTCCGCAAAGCTCTGGACAATCCCCGCTATCGTCATCCGGACATTGCTTACATCAATCTTGGCGATGCCCTGCTACTGCAAAAACGTTTTAATGAAGCTATCGCAGCCTATCGCCAGGCTCGTATTCTCAATCCCGTTCAGGAAACGTCCCGCATCAGGGAAGCCCGGGCCTATATGCGTTACGGACGCATCATTTATGCCAAAGCGCTGTATGAAACTATTTTGCGTGACAAACCCGGAAATCGGCAGGCACTTGAAGGTTTGCTGACTTTACTTCACAATGAAGGGAATGTTCCTGAGGCCAGAAAACAACTGGAACGTTTCCATCAATTGACTCCCGATCTCCTGGACAAAGCATGGGCTGAAGAAGAAATAAAAAGGCTGGCGGAACAATGACTAAATCCTTGAACCCTGAGCAGATGAAAGTGGAAGAAGCGGATAAAGAAACGTCTGCCAATGAACTGAAGAAACAAATCCAGGCCCGATTGGGACAACAGCTACGCTCCGCCCGGGAATGCCGGGAACTGACAATCAGGGAAGTTTCTTCACAACTGAGGATTCGTGAAGTTTATTTACAGGGACTGGAAAGCGGCGACTGGAGCAATTTGCCGGAGGAAGTCTATGTCCTTGGGTTCCTGCGTCAGTATGCAGCTCTTCTGGGTGAAAACTGCCATGAAGATATTGAGGCGCTGAAATCCGGCGACTACCAGCTCACCAAGCCCTACACCATACCTGACCCGCCCATCGCACCCAGTAAAATGTGGGCCGTGGCTGCTGCTGTTCTCTTTGTGCTGCTTTTCATCTTGTTTAATACAGTGAGGGATGACGGCAATGAATCGCCTTCGGCAAAAGTATCTGTTACGGACACGAATCCGGTCCCGGTCATAGCCACAACAGAAGAGTACATTCCAGAGGCTCCGGCAGAGAAAAACATTCCTCCAGTGCCTCAACTCCCTGCTACATCTTCTGACTCCGGCCAGAAACCGGATAACGTGCAGATGATGCCCCAGGATTCGTCTCAAGCTCCCGTTGCATCTTCTGACTCCGGTCAGTCTTCCTCAAATGTAACGCCTGTAACGCCGTCGCAAACAAAAAAAGAGCTCCCCTTAATCACAACTCTCGAAAAAACTGTCGAAATGCACCGCTACCGTCTGACAGCCATCGAGTCATCCGCATGGCTACAGGTGTATGATTCTTCCGGGACGCTGCTCAGGGAAGCCTTGCTGCATTCGGGACAAAGTCTGGTATTGGAAAGCGATGCACCGTTTCTGACGGTAACATGTGGCAATGCTGCGGCACTGAAGATTGAAGTGGATCATGCGCTCTACGCTGCAGCAGGCACACTGGGTGCTCCGGGAAAAGTCTTGCGCGGGTTCAGGATAGACGCATCAAGTCACGACCATTAACCTGCACTATTCATAAATCGCCGTGATGATGATTCGAACCTGCGGGCGGCCTTGCGTTCGTCCAAACGGCTTTCAGCCTTTTTATGCGCAGGAACTTTTTCACAAAGGATTCCAGGGAAAGAGTGAGCCGTGCATACGAACAACCGACGAGGGATCCGTTGCGTACAAAGGGACAACCGGGACCCCCGCGAAAGACGCGCAGCGGATTTTGTGGGGTGGAAGCCCGGGCGTGGCAGCGTTTATGAACAGTACAGGTTAATTCTCATAACTCTTGCTGACTGTTAGGCTGTCGCGATGACTGACACAACTGCCTGTCTCCATGCTGTGAAATTAATTCAAAGACCGTCCGCCACTCCCGATGACTGTGGCTGCCAGGACTATCTCGAAACCGTGCTGGCGCCACTGGGATTTACCAGAACCCGTATCAATGCTGGTGGCATAACAAACAGTATTTACAGGCGTCATGGCGAAAAGGAAGGATGCCTTGCGTTTGCCGGGCATACTGATGTGGTGCCAGTCGGCCCTGTGGAACAATGGCCGCATCCTCCTTTTGCCGCCATTATTGAGAATAATACATTACATGGACGTGGCGCGCAGGATATGAAGGGTGGTATTGCCTGCTGGCTAGCTGCGCTGGAACATGTAATCAACAGGAATCTCCCCCTGCCATCCATACAGTTGCTCATCACCTCGGATGAGGAGGGGGAATCAATCGATGGTACGATTCATATCGTTGAGGCCCTGCAAGCAGAGAATGCCCTGCCTGATGCCGCCATCGTCGGTGAACCCTCGTCTTCGGAACAGGCTGGCGATGTGATACGGCGTGGCCGCCGTGGCGTGGTACAGGTTGCTGCTGTATTTGAAGGAAAACAGGGGCATTCCGCCTATCCGCATGATGCTGTTAACGCTGTGCATCTGGCCACTCCCGTTCTTGACCGGCTAATACGTGTAGACTGGGGTAAGGCCATACCTGACTTTCCACCCACCACCTGCCAGATTACCAACATCCAGGCCGGGACGGGCGCCATCAATGTTATCCCGGGAACATGCTCGATTTCGCTTGATATCCGGTATAATCCGGGCATTAATTTTGAAGGTATCCAGGAGCGGATTCTTGAAGCCTGTGATGGTACAGACGTTAAACTGGATATTCAGCACCAGGCTGAAGCTTTTTCCACACCGGATGGCCCCTTTCTGGATTTCATCGAACTGTCGATCCAGCACGTAACCGGCATAAAAACAAAGCGTGACACAGGTGGCGGAACTTCCGACGGGCGTTTTCTGGCGGCAGCAAACGTGCCCGTGGTAGAATTGGGGCTTACAAATTCCACTATTCATCAGGTTGGAGAGTGCGTCGTGCTCGATGAACTGAAAACCCTGACGGATATTTACACCTATATTATTACACATTTCGAGGCCTGAATTGCCCAGAAAACCCGCAAAAAAAATGGAAACGTTCCCAAACCCTAATCCGGCACGTGATTACCATATCCACATTGATTCACCGGAATTTACCTGTTTGTGTCCGAAAACAGGGCAGCCGGATTTCGCTGAAATCAAGCTTGATTACGTACCGGATCAACTTTGTGTGGAATTAAAGTCATTGAAACTCTATTACTGGGGTTTTCGTGATGAAGGCCATTTTCACGAACAGGTCACCAATATGATCGCGGAAGATATGATCGCCTTGCTTGATCCTCGTTATCTTAAGCTTACAGCGATATTTAATGTGCGTGGCGGTATCTACACAACCGTGACAGTGGAACACCACAAGCCGTCCGCATGAGCACCCTCCCTTTCACCAAAATGCAAGCCCAGGGGAATGATTTCATCATTCTGGATGGACGTACGAACGCATTGCCTGACTTGACTACCGAGTTTATCCGCAACATTACAGAACGGCGTTATGGCATTGGTTGCGACCAGCTTCTGGCTATATTGCCGAACGCAGAAGCTGATTTCCATCTGCGTATTTTTAATAATGATGGCTCCGAAGCAGAAAATTGTGGTAATGGCCTGCGTTGTGTCGCCAGTCTGTTCCTTACGGATCATAAATCCGATGCTCTGTCCATCAGAATTGCTGACCGCATAGTACGAGCGGAAAAGCGGCAGGAGCGGATTTGTGTTCACATGGGTGCGGCAACCGTAACGAACCGTGCCGGCAGTTATGTTGATGTTGAAATCGGTAACCCGCACCGCGTTTTCTTTGCAGCCACGGAAACGTTGCCTGAAGATCGCAATATTGAAATCGTCAGCGGACAGATCGGTGATGATGTCTATGTGGATATTATCGAACGTGGCTCAGGTCATACGCTCGCCTGTGGTAGTGGCGCCTGTGCAGTCGCTTCCGCTATCTGGTCCATGGAAGGGCATACCCGCCCACAAACCATTCACATGTCCGGTGGTGATGTTGTTGTATCCGGCACGCCTGATGCAATCATACTGGGAGGTTCGGTCTCACTTGTATTCACCGGCGAATATTGCATTCCAAAGGACTAACCTGAACTATTCAGACCTCTTCACCTTTCACAGTAATTTCAACACGCCGCTTACATCACAGATGTAAAAACCGTGTAAGAATCCATATGCCCATACTACTGATAGCAAACTTAGCTGGAG
>CAZJRL010000036.1:0-13560 GCA_964548425.1 uncultured Zetaproteobacteria bacterium
TGTGTGTAAAGGGCAGGGCTAACTTGGCAAAGGCACAACGGCGTTGTATTCGCTGTCGGAAATCACGTAACAAAAGTGATATGTTACGTCTGGTATGCGATGAGGAAGGTTTGGTTTGGCCTGACATATTGCAAAGAGCGCCTGGCCGGGGGGCATACGTATGCAGAGATGAATGTCTGGAGCATTTGCATGACAGACATTTGAATGCGGCCTGGAAAGGTGGAAAGCCTGGTACGGCGTATGTGGATGATCTGTACCAGCGGTTGGCGGTGGCGCTTTTACGCTTGTGTCGGCAATATGTGCGCCGCGGAAATCGTGGCGTGAACATTGGACGCGATGCCGTGATGCATCGTATGTGGGGCCATGTGCCGGTATTGATTGTGTTGGCGCTGGATGCCGGCGATGCGCTGAAACGGCAGGTACGTGAGGCTTGTGCCAAGCGTGAAGATGCAGGACTGAAAACAGTTTGTATTTCCTTTGGTCATTCGGTCTTGCTGGGTGAGTTTCTGGAGAGAGATAAGGTGTCGGTATTGGCAATGGATGACATACCGGCAAATGAAAAATGGTGGCAATACTGTATATGGTATGAGCAACTATTGAAAATGGAGTAAGTTACAGATGGCGAAAATACGCACCCTTGATCTGGCCAAAGAGCTTAATATCGAAGTTTCCGAATTGCAGTCTGTTGCACGCAGTTGTGGCGTGGTAGTGAGTGGCCCCACCAGTATACTGACGGCAGAAGATCGCGTGAAGATATCGGGGGCGCTGCGTCAGGGTGGTCAGAAGGTGTTGTCCAGCAAACCGGGAAGCCGCACGCTAACGCTGAATAAACCTATGGTTGCAGGTCAGGGAAGAACTGGCCAGAAGGCGGTGGGAAGGGGCCATACCGTCCAGGTTGAGGTCAGGCGCAAGGCTCGGCGGACGTTGACAATTTCCGCTGCGGCAAAACCTTCAGGCGCCGCATCCAGGCCTGCGGCATCACCGGCACAACTTGCTGCGAAGGCTGTTGAAGCCAAACGGGGAAAACCATCATCCGGAAAAGAAAATGTAAATCGGACCCCGGCTATAAACAGACGTCATGATAAATCGCAGATGCCGGGAAGACGGCCGGCTGGCAGTGCTTCACGCACGGGTGGACCACGCACGACGATTCGCCGGGGGCCGACACCGGCCCAGATTGCGGCAAGCAAGGCACCCCGATCTTCTCTGAAACAGATTGAAGCGAGTATCAAAAGTGATCGTTCCGGTTCCGGGCGCGC
Organism: uncultured Zetaproteobacteria bacterium; assembly: GCA_964548425.1. Taxonomy (GTDB): domain Bacteria; phylum Pseudomonadota; class Zetaproteobacteria; order Mariprofundales; family Mariprofundaceae; genus JAUZQZ01. The sequence continues at coordinate 1,260 of CAZJRL010000036.1, forward strand.
TAAACGCCCCGCTCAAACCACGAGATCAGTAACGGCGACGGTTGGCCGATCACCTTCCGTGGCTGTCGCTCCGGAGATGCCGGGAGCCGCAGGTGGCCAGCGCCGGAGGCAGGGCCCGCAAGGCACCTTTAAACGGCGGCGCTTGTCGCCGGCGGAGAAGGCTGCACGCCGTGCCTATGCGGAGAAGCGCCATGTGGTGCTGACGGAGGAAGAGGAAGAGCGCATGGCAAGGCTGGCGCGCGGCAGCCGCCGGAAAGCCACAATTACCAAGGATGATGAGGATTTTGTGGTGCGTGAGGTTGAAGTGCCTGAAAGCATTATCGTATCTGAGCTGGCGAGCCGTATGGCTATCAAGGGTGCTGATGTCGTCAAAAAACTCTTTGAAATGGGGGTTGTCACAGCAGTAAACGAAAGTATCGATGCGGATACAGCCCTGTTGATTATCGAAGAATTCGGGCATAAACCAAAACGAATTAATGAAGCTGCTGTTGAAGACGTGCTGATTGATGCTGAAGAAGATGATCATTCCCTGTTGCAACCAAGACCGCCGGTGGTGGTCGTGATGGGGCATGTGGATCATGGTAAGACATCCATTCTTGATGCCTTACGCAAAGCCAGCGTGGCCGAGGGTGAAGCTGGCGGTATTACCCAGCATATTGGCGCCTATATGGTGAAAGTGGACGGCGGGGATCGGGTTGTCTTTATTGATACTCCGGGACACGAGGCATTTACCGGCTTGCGTGCCCGAGGCGCTAAATTGACTGATGTGGCCGTTCTGGTCGTGGCGGCTGATGATGGTGTCAAGCCGCAGACAGTGGAAGCGATCAATCATGCACGTGCTGCGGAAGTTCCCATTATTGTGGCTGTAAACAAAATGGATAAGGAAGGGGCTGACCCGGAAATGGTCAAGCGTCAGATGGCCGAGCATGAAATTGTACCTGAGGATTGGGGTGGCGATACGATTTTTGTCAATGTCTCTGCCAAGACCGGCGATGGGCTGGATGATTTGCTTGAGATGCTGGCATTGCAAACCGAGGTTCTGGAGTTGAAAGCAAATCCAGATCGCCGTGGCCGCGGTGTGGTGATTGAATCACGGCTGGATAAAGGCCGGGGTCCGGCAGCAACGGTGCTGGTACAAAATGGTACCTTCAAGAAGGGTGACATTGTTGTCGTTGGCACAGTGATGGGGCATATCCGTGCCATTGTAGATGAGAATGAGGCACAGCATCGCACGGCAGGCCCGTCTATTCCTTTTGAATTGTTGGGGCTGGAATCGGTACCTGAAGCAGGGCAGGAAATTGTCGTGCTTGAGAGTGAAAGGCAGGCCAGGGAAATCATCCGTTATCGTAAAGATCAGCAGCGACAGGTCAGCGCCAGACAACAAAAGCACGTTAGTATGGAAGATTTATTTGCAGCTGCTCAGGGGGAAACGGCAAAGTCAGTGAATGTTGTGATCAAGGGTGATGTCACCGGATCAGTTGAAGCGATGGCGGAATCACTTGCCAAGGCCGGAACCGAGGAAGTACAGGTCAGTGTTGTGCACAAAGCTATAGGCGGTATTACCGAGTCGGATGTGATGCTGGCTGCTGCATCGCATGCCATTGTTATCGGTTTCAACGTTCGCCCTGAGTCCAAGGCTAAAAAGTTGGCTGAGGCCGAAGGCGTGGATGTGCGTTTCTATAAAGTCATTTATGATGCGATTGATGACATTAAGGCTGCCATGGCGGGTATGCTGGCACCGGAGGAAAAGGAGAAGGTTATCGGCAGCGCCGAGGTGCGGGAGGTATTTCAGGTGCCGAAAGCCGGTGCGGTGGCCGGCTGTTATGTTAACGATGGTATTGTTATCCGCGATGCACACGTCCGGGTGTTACGTGAGAACGTACTGATTTATGATGGGGAACTGGCTTCGCTCAGGCGTTTTAAGGATGATGTGAAGGAAGTGAAAAACGGGTATGAGTGTGGTATTGGCATTGAAAAGTTCAATGATATTAAAGCCGGGGACAGCTTCGAATTCTACGTCATTGAGGAAATTGCGGCTACGCTATAAGTATGTCCCGGTTGAATAAGAGCCCTGCCCAGGCGCGCCTGTATACTGATATCAAACGGTTGCTTTCCATTTTGATGCAACGCGATATTGCTGATCCACGTTTGATCGGCACATGCATCACGCGTATTGAGCCTTCACATGGCGGTCAGTCTGTGCGTGTCTGGGTCCATAAACCCGATGAGGACAATACGGATGTATGCATTGACCGTTTAAATCGTCTGGCTGCGCACTTTTCCCACGAATTGCGCCGGGCTATGCCAAAGCGCCGCCTGCCGAATCTTCTGTTCTGCTGGGATAAATCGATAGATGATGGTGGTGATATGATTCGCTTATTGCATTCGCTTGAGGAAAAACAGGTATGACGGAATGGGATAAGGCTTGTGCCGCCATTCACAAGGCGCATGGCATCATACTGACGACACATTGCAGTCCCGATGGCGATGGTATTGGTTCCCAGATTGCCTTGTATCATGCGCTTAAGGATGCAGGTAAGAACGTTTATATGCACAACCGTGACAGCGTTCCCCGCATCTACAGTTTTTTGCCTGGAACGGATGCCGTGGGTGAAGGTGAGGACTTCGCACAGAAAGATATTGACCTTATTATCAGCCTTGATGCCGGTTCCAGATCACGCCTGGGCTTTCCCGACACATTCTTTGAAGGCCGGGTATTGCTGGATATTGATCATCATGCCAGTAACGATCGATTCGGCGACATTAATTTACTGGAAATAAAGGCTTGCTCGACCGGTGCTATTATTTTTGAGCTGATTGAACGTCTCGGCCTGCAGTTGACCCCCGCAGTTGCCAGCGCAATTTATATTACAGTCCTGACGGACACTTCAAGTTTCCGTAATACGGCTACGACAGCGGATGCATTTGATCTGGCTGCCAAGCTGATCCGTGCGGGAGCCGAACCCTGGCCGATCGCGCGCGAAGTCTATGAGAGCCATAGCCGGGAACTGCTCAATCTGTTGCTGGCCTGTCTGGGCACGATTGATTTACGTGATGATGGACGGTCTGCATGGTTACATGTCAATGCTGCGATGTATGAAAATACCGGAGCTGATGCCCAGGATACTGAAGGGTTCATTGAATATGCGCGCTCACTTCAGGGGGTTGAAATTGCCGTGTTTATCCGTCCGGAGATGCATGCGAACAGGCATGCGGACTGGAAGGTCACATTTCGTGCCAAGTACGATGCCAATGTCGGAACGCTGGCTGTATCCCTGGGTGGCGGCGGTCATAAGCATGCTGCGGGCTGCACTATGCGTGGAACCTTTGAGGAAGTGCAACACAGGGTTCGGATTGCCGTAAGTGCGTTGTTGGAAGGCGCACACTGATTTCCGGTGTTGTTTTTCTGGATAAACCAAAGGGTTGGACATCGCGTAAAGCAGTCAATGAAATAACCCGATTGTTTACACATGCAGGGGAGAAACGTATCAAGGCCGGTCATGCGGGCACACTTGATCCTCTGGCGACAGGAATGTTACCGGTCTTGATCGGAGAGGCTACGCGTTTTGCTGCTGTGGGGCTGGATGCGGACAAAACCTACGACGTAACGATGGATTTAAGTTATCAAACGGATACGCTGGATGCGGAAGGCGAGACCACCGCCCGTTTTGATATGCAGGTCAGACAGGAAGACCTGGAAAACATTCTTCCGCAATTTACCGGCAAGCTGGAACAGATGCCGCCCGCATTTTCGGCAATTCATGTGAATGGGCAGCGTGCTCACGAGATTGCACGCAAGGGAGGTAAGGTAATACTCACGGTACGTCCGGTTGAAATCCATACACTGCAGCTGATTGATTTTTCTTTTCCCAAGGTTATGTTGCGCGTGTGTTGCTCGAAAGGAACCTACATCCGTTCTCTGGCCCGGGATATTGGTATTCATCTGGGGATGGGAGCTTGTGTTACGGCGTTACGGCGGCTGTCCACAGGAGGTTGGTCAGAAGCGATGATGCTGTCTCTTGATGAGGTGGCCAGGCAGCGTGAGACATGCGTTCTTCCTTTGCAACAGTGGTTACGGCATCTGCCAGGGATACTGTTGCGTAAAGAGGAAGCGCGGCGCTTTGTACAGGGACAGCGGATTCAGATGGATAGTGGAATACAAGGCGAGGTTGCTGTTTTTTTTGAGGACATGTTACTTGGAACAGGCATGATGAAAGCGGGGATGTTCCGTATGGTATTACATCCGAAGAGAGGGCTTCCCTCGGCACAGCGGGGATTGTTGGCGTGAGACCCGTTATTATCATTTTATTGTTGATTCCATTCGCTATCAGTGTTGCATATCTGTTGACCCACCCCATGCCATCGCATGATCCGGCAGCACTTGAGGCGGCATTTAGTGGCATGCCACCGCCACAAAGAAAAGAAATTGAAGCAAAGGAGAACTGGAGAATGAGCCTATTCAGGAAAGCGCCACAGGCAGGTGACGCGGGGATTCCGGAAGGAAATCATATCAGGGTAGAGACGGAACTCGGTTCATTTACGTTTGAGCTGTTCCCGGAGGATGCCCCGAATACCGTCGCCAACTTCAAGGCTTTGGCAGGTAAAGGGTTTTACGATGGGCTGACCTTCCACCGCGTGATTGCCGGTTTCGTCGCCCAGGGCGGTGATCCGAAAGGCAATGGCACGGGGGGGCCCGGTTATCATGTGAAGGCCGAATTCAACGCGCATAAGCATATAACCGGCGCGGTAGCTATGGCCCGTTCATCCAGTCCTGATTCGGCCGGTAGCCAATTTTATATCTGCTACGGTACACATCCACATCTGGATGGTCAGTACACGATCTTTGGTCAAATTACTGAAGGACAGGATATAGTCAATAAACTTACGAAAGGAACTGTGATGAAGAAGGTGAGCGTTTTACCCTAAGGAGTCATAAATAAATCACATGGCTTTTCTCCATCCAGCCTTTACGCCATCTTGATGTGCTACTCATCTCATCCTTAATTTGCCCGATAACTGCGTCAAACATGCTCGAGTGCAGGAGCACACTGCGCGTGCTTTCCTTGTTCTCGACATAAATCAAGGGTAATCTGAAAAGTTACGATGGCTTTTGCATAGGGGGGCTGAGTAGTTACAAAAAATCAATGTGGAACAGCCATATTTCATATTTTTGTTCAATCGAATCACACCAATCTGACATAAATTCAGGCGTATAAAAGGCCATGTAATTTATTTACGACTCCTAAGCCAACTTGTCATCAGCGACGTGATAATTCGGGTCTTCCTTGATGTTTACTTCTACCAGATCAGCAGCTGTGGTCAGGAGTTTTTTGCATTCAGGACTCAGATGCTTCAAGTGCAGGTTTTTTCCGACCTTTTTGTAGCTGTCTGCCAGATTGTCAATTGCCTCAATAGCCGAGTGATCAGCTAATCGGGACATAGCACAGTCGATATAGACCTCATCCGGATCAACTTCAGGATCAAACAGTTCGTTGAAGCGATGCGCCGAAGCAAAAAATAAAGGGCCGTGAATCCGGTACACTCTTGAGCCATCCTCGCGGTCTTCAATAATAGCATAGATATGCCGTGCCTGTTTCCATGCGAAGACCAGCGCTGTAGCAATAACACCGAGAATAACAGCGGTCGCAAGATCGGTAAAAACGGTAACGACGGCAACCAGAATACCAACGAAGGCATCCTCACGCGGGATTTTGTTCAGGAGGTTGAAACTGCCCCATTCAAAGGTTCCGATAACCACCATAAACATTAGTCCCACCAGAGCTGCCACCGGCACCATGGCAATAAGACCGGATGCAAACATGATGAAGACCAGTAAAAAAAGTGCGGCAGCGATGCCGGACAGATTGCGCAGACCACCGGATGAGACATTGATCATGGTTTGTCCGATCATGGCGCAACCACCCATACCGCCAAAGAAACCATTGATGATATTGGCCAGACCCTGTCCGATGGAAACGCGGTTACCCTGACCGCGGCTAGCGGTCATTTCATCCACAACACTCATGGTCAGCAATGATTCAATCAGGCCAACTCCGGCCAGAATTATCGCATAGGGAAAAATGATTCGGAGGGTTTCAATGTTGAATGGCGTCTCGGGAATATGAAAGGCAGGAAAACTACCGCTGATATCGGCAATATCACCGACAGATTTGGTGTCCAGACCACTAGCAACAGCAATCAGACTGATGGTAATAATGGCGACCAGACCTGCCGGTATCGCACGGGTTATTTTAGGTAGAACATACATAATGGCCATGGTCAGGCCTACCAGCCCAAGCATGGTGAACAGCGGTTCTCCATTGAGCCAGTGCAATACTCCATCCGCCCCGGCTACTTTAAATTGTTCCATCTGTGCCAGAAAAATAACGATCGCCAGACCGTTCACAAAGCCCAGCATCACAGGATAGGGTACCATGCGGATGTATTTACCGAATTTAGCCACACCGAACATCATTTGCAGCATGCCGGTCAGCACAAGGGTGACAAACAGATATTCCACGCCGTGCTCGGCCACCAGTGCCACCATAACGACGGCCATGGAGCCAGTAGCCCCGGATATCATGCCCGAACGACCACCGATCAGCGAGGTGACCAGCCCCATCAGAAACGCACCATACAGGCCGATCAGCGGGTTAACACCAGCGACAAAGGCGAAAGCGACTGCTTCCGGCACCAGTGCAAAGGCTACAGTTAAACCGGAGAGAACATCATCTCTGACTCTGCCAGCGTGATCATAATATAGCTGAAACATTTTTATTCTTCATGTCCTGTCCTGAACGAACTTCATGGTGGAGTTTTTGTTTCGGCAATGTCGGGTGCAGAATAAGGGTTCAGTCCCGTTTTGAACGTTTGCGATCAATTTCACTGAGTAGACGTTTACGCAATCGAATAGATTTAGGCGTAATTTCAACCAGTTCATCATCGGCGATAAACTCAATGGCGCGCTCAAGCGTAAGCTGAAGCGGGGGTACCAGATCAATGGCATCGTCCTTGCCGGATGCACGTACATTGGTCAGTTTTTTTCCTTTGGTGGCATTGACGACCAAATCGTTATCACGGGCATGGATGGCGATAATCATACCCTCATAGAGTTTCACATTCGGGCCAATAAACATCTTGCCGCGTTCCTGTAATTTCCACAGCGCAAAGGCTACCGATTCACCCGCACCATTGGAGATCATAACACCGTTCTGACGCCCCGGAAGTTCGCCAATGAATGGGCCATATTCATGAAAGATGTGATGCAGCACGCCGGTGCCACGTGTGTCGGTCAAAAATTCCGAAGTGTAGCCGATCAGTCCGCGTGTCGGACAAAGGAATTCGATGCGTGTGGTGCCGTCCGGGTTGTTTTGCATATGGGTCATTTCAGCACCGCGCTTGCCCAGCTTTTCGATCACCGCCCCCTGGTACTGTTCTTCCACATCCACAGTGACATGCTCATACGGCTCCTGTTTAATGCCATCCACGTGGCGAATGATGACTGCAGGTCGTGAGACAGCTATTTCGAAGCCCTCACGGCGCATATTCTCCAGCAAGATTCCGATATGTAGTTCACCACGTCCTGAAACTTTGTATACGTCACCGGTATCCGTGTCCTCGACGCGCATGGCAACATTGGTGCGAATCTCTTTCATCAGGCGGTCGCGAATCTGGCGAGTGGTCACAAACTTGCCCTCCGTGCCGGCCAGAGGTGAATTGTTGACGTGTATTTCCATGGTCAGCGTGGGTTCGTCTACATGGATAACAGGGAGAGCAGCAGGGCTCTCTTTACAGGCAATCGTTTCGCCAATGTGAATCATTTCGATACCGGCCAGAGCGACGATGTCACCGGCTGAGGCTGATTCAATCTCAATGCGATCCAGACCCTGAAAGCCGAGAATTCTGGTAATTCGCGCCGAGGAGCGGCTTCCATCAGCATGCAGTACTACGATATCCTGACCCATCCGGATACTGCCATTGGCAATACGTCCGATGACGATGCGACCAACGTAATCATCCCAGTCCAGTGTAGTGGCCAGCATTTGCAGAGGTGAATCCGCATCGCCGGAAGGCGGGGGAACATGCGCAAGGATCGTGTCGAACAAGCAGGTCAGATTGTCTGATGTATCATCCATATCCAGCATGGCGTAGCCATTTTTTGCCGAGGCATAGACAATAGGGAAATCGAGCTGCTCATCGGTAGCGCCCAGTGCGGCGAACAGATCGAAAGTGGCATTTACACAGGCGTCCGGGTCAGCGCCCTCACGGTCAATCTTGTTAACAACAACAATAGGTTTCAGTCCGATATTCAGTGCTTTGGAGAGCACAAACCGCGTTTGCGGCATCGGGCCCTCGGCTGCATCTACCAGCAGTAGCACGCCATCCGCCATATTCAGGATACGTTCCACCTCGCCGCCAAAGTCGGCGTGTCCCGGTGTATCGACGATATTGATACGCATATCGCCATATTTCAGGGACGTGTTCTTGGCGAGGATAGTGATACCACGTTCGCGTTCAAGGTCATTGGAGTCCATAACACGCGTGATGATTTCATCACGGTTGTCAAAGGTGCCGGACTGCTTGAGCAGTTCATCCACCAATGTGGTCTTGCCGTGGTCAACGTGAGCGATGATGGCAATATTACGAAGGTTCTGGTTCATGCGAGGTTAGTCCTGATGTCAAAGTGGCGCGCATGGTAGCAGCTTGAAGTCTCAATAAAAGAGGCGATCAGGAGTTTTATCAGATAGTTAATTTTTCAGGGAAGTTTCTTTGCCCTGATCCGCTTTCACCAGAATGTCTTTATACTTTTTCCCGAGGTCATGGCTGATGCGTTCAGTTGTGCGCTGAAATGCGATAAAGATCCCGGATTTTCTTTGCATGGCATGTTGCAGAAGGTCGGTCAGAGACGTGTAGTTGTGGAGATGGTGGTCGCAATCCTGAATGATCATACGATAGTCCCGATGTCAGGATGGAAAACCGGGTTAAACGCCTGTTTGGGTACGGCAATGCAAGGCCGCCAGGCAGCAACGGACGATGGTATCCATATGGGCCTCATGATGGCATCTTCGGGGCAGAAAATCCGCAGCGTTGTATGGATTGCAATAGGAAATGAAAATCTGTGATTTCAGGCAGAACAATCCGTAGTCTTCGTGCATGCAATTCAGGCTGTCAGGAGATTTTATACCGCGGGGTGATCAACCCGGAGCTATTGCCGAACTGGTTGCCGGAGTGCGCGCGGGCACACGGCATCAGACACTGCTGGGCGTTACCGGCTCCGGTAAAACCTACACCATGGCTTGTGTTATTGAACGGATGCAGAAACCCACCCTGATCATGGCGCCGAACAAGACGCTGGCGGCGCAGCTCTATGGCGAGTTCAAACAGTTTTTCCCCGAAAATGCCGTTGAATATTTCGTTTCCTATTACGATTACTATCAACCTGAAGCCTATGTGCCGACTTCGGACACCTATATTGAGAAGGATTCATCCATCAATGAACACATTGACCGTATGCGCCATGCGGCAACACGCGCACTGCTGGAGCGAGATGATGTCATTATCATAGCTTCTGTATCATGTATCTACGGGTTGGGAAGTCCGGAAGCTTATGCGGACATGCTGCTGTATTTCGAGACGGGACGTGAGCAGGATCAGCGAAAAGCAGTCAGCAAACTGGTTGAACTGCAATATGAACGTAACGATACCGATTTTCATCGTGGTACATTCCGTTTGCGTGGCGATGTGCTGGAAGTCTTTCCGGCGCATGCCGAGGATTTTGCCGTTCGCGTTGAATTTTTTGGTGATGATGTGGATGCCATTTCCCGCTTTGATCCATTAACCGGGAAACGGCTGGAGTCCCTGCATAAATATACCGTATTTCCAAAATCACACTTTGTGACGCCGCGCGATCAGTTGCTCAAGGCTATGCAGGCTATCAAAACGGAACTCGCCGGGAGGCTGGCCGAATTGCACGATCAGGGGAAACTGCTTGAAGCGCAGCGGCTGGAGCAGCGCACCATGTTCGATCTGGAGATGATTCAGGAGATTGGCTATTGCACCGGAGTGGAAAATTATTCACGTCATCTGACCGGACGCGCACCGGGAGAGCCGCCACCGACACTGCTTGATTATTTACCCAATAATGCACTGGTGATGTTGGATGAATCGCATGTCACGGTACCGCAGATCGGTGGTATGTTCAAGGGTGATCGCTCACGTAAACAGACGCTGGTGGATTTCGGTTTTCGCCTGCCCTCGGCACTGGATAACAGGCCTTTGCAGTTTCATGAATTTGAGGCGGCAGTGCCGCAAGCCATTTATGTATCGGCGACGCCCGGACCTTATGAGATGGAGCATTGTGAAGGCATTTTTGCCGAACAGGTGATTCGCCCGACGGGCCTGGTTGATCCCGAGGTGGAGGTACGTCCGGCATCCACGCAGGTGGATGATTTTGTTAGTGTGGCAAATGATGTCGTCAGCAAGGAACATCGTGTGCTGGCCACATGTCTGACCAAGCGCATGGCAGAAGATTTGACGGAGTATCTGAATGACCTGGGCATGCGTGTGCGTTATCTGCATTCTGATATTGATACGATAGAGCGTATGGAAATCCTGCGCGACCTGCGCCTGGGCGTCTTCGATGTCCTGGTAGGTATCAACCTGCTGCGTGAAGGGCTGGATTTGCCGGAAGTAGCGCTGGTGGCGATCTTTGATGCCGACAAGGAAGGCTTCCTGCGTTCCGAGCGATCATTGATTCAGACCATTGGCCGTGCTTCCCGTAATGTGGAGGGTTACGTCATTCTGTATGCTGACAAAATCACAGGTTCCATGCGCCGGGCCATGGATGAAACCGCACGCCGCCGTGAAAGGCAACTGGCTTACAACACCGAGCATGGCATTACACCACAGACGGTCAGGAAAGAGATCAGGGATATTCTCGGTTCGGTTTATGATATGGATTACGGCTATATCCCCGAGGTGGCCGAGCCTGAGATCGAATATCTGTCCGATACCGAAAGACAGTCCCGTATCGCCGAAACAGAGCGGTTGATGCTTGAGGCAGCCGCTGATCTCCGGTTTGAGGATGCGGCGAAATACCGCGATAAAATGCAAAAATTAACGGGGAAGGCGCAAGCATAGCCCTGCCATTTATACATAAGTCATGTCACAGGGCCTTTGCACGCGGGTCAGGCCAAGGCGCGGGGCGCAGGCAATGGTTGTTCCATTGGCAGGCGTAAGCAACTCCGGCATGGCCCGCGTGCAAGGCCCCCTTCGGGCGACTTGCTGTGGCGCGACTTATGTATAAAGGGCAGGGCATAAGCCCGTGGGATCATGGAAACGTGGCAGCAGCATTGCCTGTTGCCACCTTTGACGTCATATTACCCCGTGTTTGCGACTACTCAGATTGCCCGGGATTTGTTCGAGAGTAAGGAAAACACGTACAGTTTGCTCCTGCAAATGAGCACCACGGGCATTTCCTACGGTCACATGTTTGACGTAGCGGTCTGGAAAATAAGGGGTTGTTACCCGGATTTGGACCATCACAGGAGGTCATGTTGAGTTTACATCACACTATCCGTCATTATAGCCGTGATATCCTGATTCGTATGACGATCGTGTCCCTGTTCGTTGTGGGCCTGATTTTCTGGCAGGCGGATTTTCTTACCAGTATCTATCTTCACCATCAGCTGACGCATGCAGGGCTGCTGATTAATGGCGCCATTATTCTTCTTTTCCTTGCCGGGATGGCGCGCCTGGTCATGGCATTCTCCTTTTATGCCGACGAGGAAGAATCGCTGCGCCGTTTCGTGGACCACATGGATCAGGATTTCTCGGATCCGGCGGAAGGCGTCCGGCCTGATTCAATGATTGCCCGGCGATATGCCATGATGTTCCATCTGCACAAGCACTATACGCCGATTAATCACAGCGCTATGGCTGCATCCTTGCTTGCTGCCGAAAGCACACGCACTACGATGCCGAAATTCGTCAATAATGTTCTAATTCTAACCGGTGTTTTTGGCACAATCATATCCTTATCAATTGCTCTGATCGGAGCTTCGGACATGTTGCAGTCGGCCATCAGCGTTAGCGGCATGGGCCTGGTTATTCATGGCATGTCCACGGCGTTAAGTACCACCATCACAGCGATTAGCTGCTATCTTGTTTTCAGCTACTTCTTTAGTGCGCTGGGTGACGTTCAGACTCACCTGCTTGGCCATATTGAGGGCATGACAGCGACCCGTTTGATGCCGTTGTTTCAGGTTCATGCTGAAGACATTGATTATCGCGTTGCCGATTT
>CAZJRL010000037.1:0-13226 GCA_964548425.1 uncultured Zetaproteobacteria bacterium
ATGAATATTATCGAAACTGATTTACCAGGCGTGCTGATTGTCGAGCCCAGGGTGTTCGGTGATGCGCGTGGTTTCTTTCTGGAAACCTTTCACAAGCAGCGATACGAAGCAGCCGGCATCCCGGGAGAAGGGCTGGATTTTGTGCAGGATAACCATTCCAGGTCGGGAAAGGGCGTTTTGCGCGGGCTTCATTTCCAGCTTCAGCATCCACAGGGCAAGCTGGTGTTTGCCGGAACGGGCGCCGTGTTCGATGTGGCGGCCGATGTGAATCCGGACTCACCGACCTATGGGCGGTGGGTAGGCGTAGAGTTGACTGAAGACAATCATCGCCAGCTATGGATTCCGCCGGGTTATGCGCATGGCTTCTGTGTGTTGTCAGATATCGCTGATTTCCAGTATAAATGTACGGCGCTGTATCACCCTCAATTGGAGAGCGGAGTGGTCTGGAATGATCCGGATCTGAATATCACATGGCCGACTGATCATCCACTGCTGTCTGAAAAGGATATGGCGCTGCCCAGTCTCGCTGTTGCCAAAAGAGAGCGCCTGCCATCTTGAGTTCATCTCCCGTGAAGTCCCTGGTTTGTTGGCTTGGATGGGCGTGTTTTACAGCCGTGCTATTGTGGTTATTGCTGTTTATAGCAACCGGCGAGCAGTTGATCAGCTGGCCTCATAGATTGAGCATGTAGATGGGCAGGTGCTGGTGGCTGGCGATTTTAATGCCACCACGATCAATTATCCCTGCGTGAAGATGAACCAGTATCTGGACGATGCCTTTGAACGCGCCGGTTCTGGTTTCGGCTTTACCTTTTCGTCGCCGGCCCGGCGTTTGGGGATGATCACGCCGTTTATGCGTATCGACCCACTACTGTTCCGACGTTTTATCGAACAAATTTATGGTGAAGATGGGCTATGCCGGCGCCTATGGTTTGACCATGCCCAACATTGAATTCCTGAGTCATCCCCGTCCGCCGGAGTTTGTCCTCGATTAGGCCTTGGCAAAGGCGGTCAGGCCGCGCACCGGTGATCAGGAATATGAGCAAACGTTATGCAGAAGCATGGATCCCGGCGGGTGAATGTTTTGATCTTGTGATTGCTACCGGATACCATCGCCAGAAAACTTACATCAGGGAATAGCAGAATGAATAAAACCGCATTGATTACCGGGATCACGGGGCAGGATGGGGCTTATCTGGCGGAACTCTTGCTGGGCAAGGGCTATAAGGTTCACGGCATCAAGCGCCGCACCTCGCTGTTCAACACCGATCGTATCGATCACCTCTACCACGATCCGCACGATCCGGATCAACGGTTCGTGCTGCATCACGGCGACATGACCGATTCTTCCAGTCTGATCCGCATCATCCAGCAGGTGCAGCCGGACGAGATTTACAACCTGGCGGCCCAGAGCCATGTGGCAGTGTCCTTTGAAGAGCCGGAGTATACGGCTGATTCGGATGCCATCGGAGCCCTGCGTTTGCTGGAGGCGATCCGCATGCTGGGGCTGGAGAAGAAGACCCGTTTCTATCAGGCCTCCACCTCGGAGCTCTATGGAAAGGTCATGGAGACGCCGCAGTCGGAAACCACGCCGTTTCATCCGCGAAGCCCCTACGGCGTGGCCAAGATGTATGCCTACTGGATTACGGTCAATTACCGTGAGGCCTATGGCCTGTATGCCTGCAACGGCATTTTGTTCAATCACGAGAGTCCGATTCGCGGCGAAACCTTCGTCACGCGCAAAATCACCCGGGCGCTTGCCCGAATCAAACTGGGAATGCAGGAACATCTGTATTTGGGTAATGTCAACGCCCTTCGGGACTGGGGACATGCAAGAGACTATGTCAAAGCTATGTGGCTAATGCTGCAGCAGGACGTTCCGGACGATTTCGTGATCGCTACTGGCGAGCAGCATTCGGTGCGTGAGTTCGTCGAGATAGCCGCCCTGGAGTTGGGCATGCGCATCTCCTGGCAGGGGCAGGGTGAGGACGAGGCCGGAATTGATCAGGAAGGACGCATGATTGTTCGGGTGGATCCGCGATATTTCCGTCCCGCCGAGGTGGAAACCCTGCTGGGCGATCCCTCGAAGGCAAAAGAGAAGCTTGGGTGGAAGCCTCATGTGGACTTCAGGACATTGGTAGCCGAGATGGTGCGTGAGGATTTGAAGGAGGCTGAGCGGGATGAGCTGTGTCGCCAGGAGGGATACAAGGTGCTAAGTCATCATGAGTAGGGCAGTAAGATGAGATATCAGGACTGAGGGCAAAGAGGGTGTCTGTTAAACGTAACGAAGAATTTGGAAAAATCACAGGATTGTCACATCAGGTTTCCAAGCTTGTCGGAGAGCTTAGCCCGAATATTGCACGAAGGCGGATATATGATGGGTAATATATTTATTTATATCAATGGGTTGCATGGATTCAAAGCGCTCTTTTCACGGTTACAGGTTGTCCTATTCGGTTTCAGGCCCGATCTGGCTTTGCATACTGGCCGATTGGTCTCAAACCATAGCTATTGCTATGTTTCCTCGCCCGATCAATCAGTCTGCTTTGCCAGCTCAACCCTGAATCCCGAATCCTTCATGCAATATGCGGGTTAGGTCCGCTGTACACCAGTGAATTCACCTCAGTCCTCAGTCCTGGATCCTCACTCCCGTATCTATGTTGCCGGCCATCGAGGTCTGGTCGGCTCGGCCATTGTCCGCAAGTTGCTGGATGCCGGCCTCGCTCCTCAGTCCCTGCTCCTTAAAACTCATCCGGAACTGGATTTGCGTAGTCAGCAGTCAGTTGATGCCTTTTTTGCGGATGAGCGGCCCGATTACGTATTTCTGGCCGCGGCCAGGGTCGGCGGTATCCATGCCAACAGTTCATATCCAGCCGATTTTATCCGGGACAATATCCAGATTCAGACCAACGTGATTGATGCGGCATGGCGCAACAGTACGAAGAAATTGCTGTTTCTCGGTTCCTCCTGCATCTATCCAAAAATGGCGCCGCAGCCTTTGCGCGAGGAATCTCTGCTCACCGGTCCACTGGAACCGACCAATGAATGGTATGCCATGGCCAAGATTGCCGGCATCAAAATGTGCCAGGCCTACCGCAGGCAGTATGGCTTCAATGCCATCAGCCTGATGCCGACGAATCTGTATGGTCCGAACGACAACTTTGACCTCGAAACATCGCATGTGCTGCCGGCCATGATTCGCAAGTTTTATCTGGCCAAGCTTGCCGGCGCCGGCAATGTCGAGGCGATTATGCGGGATGAAGCCCGTTTTGGTCTGATCCCGGATGATATTCTTTCCGCCCTCGGCCTGGAACAAGTGACCAACAGCAAGTCACAAATCACCGGTCGCCGGTTGCGGTTGACGCCTCACGCCTGTCCAAAGGTGATTCTCTGGGGTACGGGTAGCCCGAGGCGGGAATTCCTGCATGTGGACAACCTGGCGGATGCCTGTCTTTTTTTTATGAATAAGGATTCCTCGTTTCTTGGCACTCAGTCCTCAGACCTTCTGTTTAACATTGGCGTGGGGGAGGATATCACCATCCGGGAATTGGCGGAGATGATTCAAAAGATAGCCGGCTTTGAAGGGGAAGTAATCTGGGATGGCAGCAAGCCGGACGGGACGCCTCGCAAGCTGCTGAATGTTTCCCGCCTGCATGAGCTTGGCTGGCAACCTCAAACGACACTGGCTGATGGCATCGCAGGCGTCTATCATTGGTATCAGGGATCAATTCATTCACACAGGGAAACGTGCGGTCTCTGATGGACCGGATCAGCGCAGCCCCGTTCTTGCCGGATTGCGGCGGAATGTGGAGTGCTGTAAAAGGAAATAGCAAAGAGTAGAAGAAGATGCGACGCGGATGATAAAAAACTACCAAGTATAGACCCCGATAGTGTTGACAAGATAATCGTGCAGCACTAAAATTGTGCAATGAAAAATGTTACGATCAAACTGGAAGATGATGTTGCCCGTTGGTCCAGGGTTTGGGCAGCCGAACACAATACCAGCGTATCCCGAATACTTGGCGATCTGCTGAAGCGAATGAAAAGTGAAAAAACGGGTTATGCGCAGGCCATGCAGCAGTTCCTGTCTGTCAAACCACGGCCCCTGAAGGAGTCGGGGGGATATCCATCACGTGACGATCTGCATGAGCGCTAACTGCTTTGTTGATACCAATATCCTTGTTTATGCACGGGATAGTTCCGAGCCCGAGAAGCAGCTCAAGTCTGAACAGTGGCTGGCGCATCTCTGGGCGCATGAACGGGGCAGGATCAGCGCTCAGGTGATGAATGAATATTATGTGACTGTAACGCAGAGGCTTAAGCCGGGTCTTTCCAGGGAACAGGCGCGTATGGATTTGCGTTCACTCGCCGTCTGGAAACCGCTGGAGATTTCAGCAACGCTGATTGAATCGGCCTGGGACATTCAGGATCAGTTTGGTTATTCATGGTGGGATACGCTGGTTATCTCATCAGCGCTCGTCCTCGATTGTGGATATCTGCTGAGCGAAGACATGCGACATGAACATAAAATCGCCAACCTTACGATCATCAACCCATTTCTTATCGATCGAATTCCTCAATAGAATAGTATCGCATAAGGCCTTTCAGCCAGATGTTTGTCTTTTCGTCTGCGCTCCTCCGCGTCCTCCACCTGCCTGTGCGTAGACGCAGACAGGCGATAAAGATCTATTCTCTCTGGCTACGAAGGACTTGCCATAGCCTGTTCAATTAGTGAACATACGCCACATGCCGAATACAGCATTCAACTATCGCCTGCTGAAATTGATCAATGAACGCCCTGAAATAAGCCAGCGGGAACTGGCCAGAGAACTGGGGCTTTCGCTTGGAAAAGTGAATTACTGTCTGAAGGCATTCATCAGCAAAGGGCTGGTAAAGGTCAATAACTTCCGCCGTAGCGACAACAAGCGGGCCTATGCCTATCTGCTAACGTCGCAGGGCATCGAGGAGAAGGCGCGGGTAACCGTGCGCTTCTTTAAGTACGTGGAGGCGGAATACGAGGCGCTGAAACAGGAAATCGAAGGAATAAACACAGCCGGGAATCAGGTGCGGGTAAACAATGAGCCAGATAACGATTGAGGCCGGGCGCACCGAGCGTCACTACTGGAGAGATATCTGGCGTTATCGTGAGCTGTTCTACTTTCTCGCCTGGCGGGATATTCTGGTGCGCTACAAACAGACGGTCATTGGTGTTGCCTGGGCATTGATCCGGCCGGTGCTGACCATGGTTGTGTTTACCGTCGTATTTGGCAAGCTGGCCAAACTTCCTTCGGATGCAGGCGCGCCATACCCGATTATGGTTTTTGCCGCCATGCTGCCATGGCAGTTCTTTGCCACGGCATTCGCCGAAGCGGGAAATAGCCTGATTGGTAATGCAAATATGATTTCCAAGGTATACTTCCCCCGGCTCGTGATCCCGACCAGCGCCGTGATCGTGAGTTTAGCGGACTTTCTCATTTCCTTTATCATTCTGGCCGCGTTGATGGCGTGGTATGGCTTCATGCCTGATATGCGGATATTGATGCTACCGTTGTTTATCCTGGTTGCCTTTGTCGCGTCGTTGGGGGCAGGGCTTTGGATTGCCTCGCTGAATGTGCGTTACAGGGATTTCCGCTACATCATTCCGTTCGTGGTGCAGATGGGGCTGTATATTTCACCGGTGGGATTCAGCAGCTCCATCGTACCGGAGCAGTGGCGGCTTCTCTACTCGCTTAATCCCATGGCAGGCGTGATCGACGGCTTTCGCTGGGCCATAATCGGCGGGGATTATCAGATCTACTGGCCCGGTTTTACACTTTCTCTGGTGATTGTGGCGATCTTGCTGACGGGTGGCATCTATTACTTCCGCAAGACGGAAAAAACCTTTGCGGATGTGATATGACTGCCATCAAAATTGAAAATCTATCCAAGAAATATGTGATCGGGCACCAGAAGCGGGAGCGCTATACCGCGCTGCGCGATGTGATGATGCACAAGATGCGGGGTGTCGGCCAGCGTTTGCGTCATCCTCTTTCTCCCAATCGTGAGGAGATCAATGTTGAGGAGTTCTGGGCGCTGAAAGATATTAATCTGGAGATCAGTCAAGGTGAGAGGGTAGGGATCATCGGCTGCAATGGAGCTGGAAAATCTACTTTGCTAAAGGTGCTCAGCCGGATTACAGAACCAACACATGGACGGATAATGATTAATGGCAGAGTAGCAAGTCTTTTGGAGGTTGGTACCGGCTTTCATCCCGAGCTGACAGGCAGGGAAAATATATTTCTGAATGGCGCCATCCTTGGCATGACCCATAGTGAGATAAAAAGGAAATTTGATGAGATTGTAGCCTTTGCCGAGGTGGAAACGTTTCTGGACACACCTGTAAAACGCTACTCAAGCGGTATGTATGTGCGCCTCGCGTTTGCCGTGGCGGCGCATCTGGAACCGGAGATTCTGGTTGTGGATGAGGTGCTGGCGGTGGGTGATGCTCAGTTCCAGAAAAAATGTCTGGGTAAGATGGAGGAAGTTGGCAAGGATGGCCGAAGTGTGTTATTCGTCAGCCATAACATGGGGGCTATTCGCTCTCTTTGCAGTAGAGCCGTTCTCCTGGATCACGGGATGACGGTGATGGATAACATACCCTCTACAGTTACAGCATCTTATTTGGCGGGCAATAAATCGGAAAGCACGAGAAGATCTGTCGAAATGGGCGACGGAGCGCCCTTACTGCAGATAGAAAGTGCACGAATCACAAAAATAGAAGTTTGCAAGAAGGATGGTACCTTAGTTGATGAAATATTTACTGATACAGCCTTTAATATCGCAATATATTTTGAGATTATGAGGGACGGTTCGAGTATCGGTCTGAATTTAATTGTTTGTGATGGTGATAATCACTGCGTGTTGGGATCAATCAACAATCATGAAAAGAAATGGTATGGTAAACCCATGTTTCGAGGACGATACAAAAGTGTTTGTCAAATTCCCAAAAACTTTTTCAATAATGGTTTTTATAATTTTGGTCTAATCCTTTTTGGAAAGGGTTTTTCCGGGGCAGTGACAAAAAATGATATTTTATCTGTCGAAATACTCGACGGTAGTGAAGTAAGAGGGGACTATTATGGGGCTTATGCAAGCTGCACTCGCCCTTTATTTGAATGGTTCACAGTAAAAGAGGGCTAATTTGTGAATATCAGGCAGGTAATTAGGGCATTGGTCGGCAGATATACTGCTGAAAGCCTTCCCCAAATGAGGCTAACTCCATTGGAGGAAAAGATCTATCATGAAGGTGAACGGCTTATTCCAGGGGTTACCCATGATATGGCTGAGGTGATACGACATAAAACTTCGTATGAGTTTTTTCGTGCTGTCATTGAAGAGGACATTGCAGGCATATCAACGTTGCAACAAAAGGATAAAATTTCTATTGCAGACTTTGGTTTTGGCGTGGGGCATGGATGCTACTCTCTTGCAAGAATGAGAAAATCTTTTGTGACCGGATTAGATATTTCTCATGATTGTCTGGAATATGCTCAAAAAAAATATTCAGCATCTAACATAACTTACCAGATAACGGACTTGGCTGAATATGCTAAAATTATGCCAGAGCATGATTACGTTGTATCCAGAGGCGTATTTGAACATATTCCAAACGGGCTGCATGTCGCTGCTTTAACCAAATGGCGATGTCGTTTGTTGTTTGATGTTCCGTATAATGAGCCTGCAGAGCCCAATCCACACCATCTGTTGACAAAGATAACCGAAGAAGATTTTCGTGACTTTCCCGATGCTGAATTCTTTTATCAAGATTTAGAAGGTGTTATTTACAATAGGCAACAAAAGCCTGATAGGCCGAATATGATTATGTGTGCATGCAGCCATCCTTCGCTCCCTCCAATTAAAGATTATAACATGAAATTTCCATTTCCTGTATGGCGTCTCTAGAAGGCTCATAGATACTTCTATGGGGTGCTGCGAAAGTTTTCAATCCAAAGATTCTTTTATTAGATAATGGAGCAAATTACATGGCCTTAGTGCATTGGTGTGAAAGGAGTGATCTTGTTTCAGCCGCAACATCACAATTACAGCTGGTCGAAGTAATACTAGACATTGGCTGTGGAATAGTTCCACAAAATTTCATCAAGCCACTCGTACATATCTGCTGCGAACCCTACAATGAATATGTTGTCCACCTTCAGGATAAAGTTGATTCATTTGTGCACAGAGATCGCAGTTATATCGTGCTGAACATGGGATGGGACGATGTGATCCGTTTTTTCCCGGCTAAATCGGTGGATTCCGTGTTTCTTGTAGATGTGATAGAGCACCTTGAAAAGGAAAGTGCCCTTAAATTACTAGCCAGAACGGAAGAAATTGCCCGGAATCAGGTAATCGTGTTTACCCCTCTTGGTTTTATGCCACAACATCATGAAGATGGTAAAGATGCTTGGGGAATGGATGGGGCTAGTTGGCAGGAACACAGATCTGGATGGCTGCCTGAAGACTTTGATGATTCATGGCAAATATTTGCCGCCAAAGAATTTCATACCGCTGATAATTTATCGCGTCCTCTGGAAAGACCCTTTGGTGCGTTCTGGGCTATCAAGACACATGAAGGTTGTGATAGCCGGTTGCAGGAGAATGAGGAGACATTACTGCAAAACTTTGAAGCCGGGCTTAAACAGAAGGAATGGATGTTGTTGCAGAAAGAGGCTGAAATCAATTCTCTGATTCTGGCGCGAATCGAGAGGAAAATCCGTCGTATGGTCAAAGGGATGTTTTCCAAATAGCTTATGAAAATTGTGCGCCTGCAAATGTGAAGTTGTGAGTTCTGATTGCATTGAATACATTCAGAAATATCAAGGAACAGTCTCTCAGGGCGAACATCGGTTTGTTTGTTTTCCTATGATAGTTCACGCAGTCCTGTGAAAGTATTGTTACTTACTGATATCCCCCCATGTAAAGACTATACCGGAGGTCTGGTGCTTGATCAGCTATGTCGTTTTTTACCCAAGGGTTCAGTGGCCTGCTTTGCCGTAGTCAATCGCTTCATATCCTCAAAATGCACTCCAGATCTGGACTGGATCCCAATCGAATATCATACCAAGCCAATTGAAAGAGCTATCAGGCCAGTACCCGGCAGGGCAGGGGATTCAGTTACAGGTTTCATAGAAAGTCTGCATGAAGAAAGGGTGATGAATACACTTCTTCCTAATGTGATCGATTTTGGCCGCAGGCAGAGGGTTGACAGGCTATGGTGTCTCCTGGAGGGGCAGACCATGGTCAGACTGGCTCATCCCGTCTCCATGAAATTGGGGATACCTCTATACACCCAGGTCTGGGATCCGTTCAGCTTGTGGCTTCGGTCAAACAAAATAGATGTTAAAACCACTACCCGGTTACTTGAAAAATTTGATACTACTATTCGTGCCAGTCGTGTCTGTGCAACCGCTTCATGGGCCATGTCAGAGGAATATTCGGCTAAATATGGTGTGAAGAATATTCCGGTAATATCAAGTCTGGATAGTGAAAGTGCTTTATCTCCAGCCGAGCATTCACATCAGTCGGATGAGTTTATTATTGGAATGGCAGGTCAGATTTACGCAATGGATGAATGGAACGCCCTGGTGGGGGCTTTGAAAAAGTGTCATTGGCAAATCAGGGGGAAAAAAATCAGGTTCAGGATTCTTAGTCGCAAAATGCCACCTGCTGCAAAGAAACCACGGGCCGCTGAATATTTGGGTTGGTTAAGTCAGCAGGAAGCAATTATTGCTTTGTCAAAAGTAGACATGCTTTATTTACCATACTGGTTCTCATCAAAGTTTCGTGAAGAGGCTATGTATGCCTTTCCATCCAAGCTGGTGACCTATTTTGCTGCCGGCAGACCCGTAATGTTTCATGGCCCCGATTACGCCTCGCCAGCCAGGTATCTTGAAAAAAACAGTGCAGCTATGTGCTGTTATACAATGGAGCCGGATCAGATTATCGAAAAAATAAAAGAGTTAATATTAAATACCGAGCTTTATAAGAGATTGACTCAGAACGGGGCAACGGCCTTTGCACGTGATTTTACGACTCAGAAGATGAAGGAAAGTTTCTATAGCTTTTTGGAATATGATGTTGTCAAAAAATAAAGGGAAGAAAAAAATCCTGCTCGTGGCCTTTCCAAGTAGTATTCATACCGCCAGATGGATTTCTCAGATAAATGATCAGGGTTGGGATATCCATCTGTTTCCAAGCCTGCGAGGGGAATTGATTCACCGTGGCCTCACGCAGGTGACCGTTCACCATTTGATGTATAGAGAAAGCATTGCCTCCCCTCAACCGTCAGGGAAGCGATCTGATTATCTACATTTTGCGGATGCGATTGATGCCTTTCGAACACGGATCCTGGATAAGAAGTTTCCCTTACACAGGGCCAGGCAACTGATAAGGGTAATCAATAGATTACAACCGGATATCATTCATTCCATGGAGATGCAGTCCGCTGGCTATTTAACGCTGTTGGCGAAGAAACATTTTAAAGGTGAGTTTCCACCTTGGATAGTAACAAATTGGGGAAGTGATATCTATCTCTTTGGCAGGTTACAGCAGCATAAGGGAAAGATACGTGATGTGCTAACAAATTGTGATTATTATTCCTGCGAATGCCAGCGTGACGTTTCACTGGCGAATCAGTTTGGATTCAATAAAACAGTCTTGCCCGTATTCCCCAATACTGGTGGATTTGACCTGGTAAAGCTGGAAAAGCTTAGAAGTGAAACTCCCACATCCAAACGACGATTCATTATGCTCAAGGGCTATCAGAACTGGGCAGGCCGGGGCTTGGTCGGATTAAGAGCTCTGGAACGATGTGTTGATGTGCTGGAAGGATACACTATTGTAATCTACTCGGCATACCCGGAAGTGGCCATTGCGGCAGAATTACTTACGGAGAAAACCGGGATTCCAACCCAAATTCTGCCGTATGACACGCCCCACCATGAAATGTTATCCCTTCATGCAAGATCAAGGATCTCCATTGGTTTGAGTATTAGCGATGCAATCAGTACCTCCCTGCTTGAAGCGATGGTAATGGGGTCATTTCCTATCCAAAGCCGTACTGCGTGTGCAGATGAGTGGGTTGAGAACAATGTTAGCGGTATTATTGTTCCGCCAGAGGATCCTGACATTATTGAAAGCGCCATTCGAAAGGCTTTGTGCAACAATGATCTGGTTGATCGTGCTGCCAGATTAAATTGGCAAGTCGCACTGAATCGTCTCGATGATAAGAAATTGAAGAAGCAGGTCGTCAACATATATCGTGCTTTGTTCAATGCAGATAGCCGTCGGTTATAGGCCATAATAGATGCCCTTTATGCCCAAGGTTTCTATTGTTATCCCGGTGTTTAACGGATCGGATTATTTGTCTGAGGCTGTTGAAAGTGCATTAGACCAAACCTATGAGAACACCGAAATCATCGTAATTAATGATGGTTCACAGGATAAGGGGGCCACCGAAAATATTGCCTTATCTTATGGGAATAAGATTCGATATTTTTCCAAGGAAAATGGCGGTGTGGCATCGGCATTGAATTTGGCCATGGAGAAAATGACGGGCGAGTATTTTTCATGGCTGAGTCATGATGATCTGTATTTGCCGGGAAAGCTTGAGATACAAATCATGGCTCTGGCCGATATGGATACATCGAGGACTATCATGTACAGTGATTATGCCATATTTTCTCATGACGCCAACAAGGTACAAGAAGTTAAACTGCCAAGGACTCCTCCGGAGAAATTCCGTTATTTCATTACTGTTAACAACTCAATGCATGGCTGCACACTGCTGGTTCCAAGAACAGCCTTTGATCAATGTGGAATCTTTAATAAAGCATTGCGGACAACACAGGATTATGATCTCTGGTTCAGGATGGCGAAGAAATATCAGTTTGTGCATATTCCTGAGGTTCTGGTTAAAGCGAGAATTCATGAGGAGCAGGGCAGTAAAAGAATGAGGGATATAGCTGTTGCCGAGTGTGATGAGCTTCTGATGGGATTTGTCGCTCAATTGCAAGAGGAGGATCTTTCATCCTCTAAAGGGGCGCCAATAAGCCTTTCTTATATTCAGGTTGCTACAAATTTTAGAGAGCGGGGTTTTTATCAGGCGGAAAAGAAGGCCCTGTCTCTGGCATTATATAATTTGTGCCAGTGTTCCCCGTTGGATGCCCTGAGGACTGTTTTTAGACTTCTATATGTTGCAGTCTTTGGCACGGTCATAAGTATCCTGCGTGGTTTGATTATAAACTTTCGCCTCAAGGTAAGAAGATGGTCGATTTCAGAATAGGCAGACTTTTTTCGGGACGTGATTTTAGCCTGGAAAAAAGATTTTCTCATATCTATTCCAGTTATGGTTTTGGTGGTCGGGAGTCTCGTTCGGGAGAGGGATCTGACTTGGTTCAGACCGTGCAGATTCGGCAGGAATTGCCTGGACTGGTGAGGAAGTATGGTATCAGCTCCTTCCTGGATGCACCCTGCGGGGACTGGTACTGGATGAAAGAGGTAAATCTCGGCGTGGGGCAGTATATCGGGATAGATATAGTGGAAGAGTTAATTGAAAAAAACAGGAATGAGTTTGGGAATAGTTCAAGAGCATTCCAATGTCTGAACCTGGTTGAAGACCAACTCCCTCAAGTCGATCTTATTTTCTGTCGCGATTGTCTTGTCCATCTGAATTTTACGGATATTCATAAGGTTATTGCCAATTTCAAAAGGAGCAGTTCAAAATATTTATTAACGACCACTTTTACTGATCGACAAAAGAATATTGATTTGAGAAAAAATGGAATATGGCGACCGCTGAACCTGCAGAGTTCTCCGTTTAATTTCCCTGAACCACTAAAATTGATCGATGAAAAATGCACTGAGGGCGATAATCATTTCACTGACAAAAGCCTGGGTTTGTGGCAACTGGAGGATCTTCGCTGATTTTCCCCCCTTTCATGACATTACATTATTAAAATCATGGCCACGTTTTATAAAGTGAATGTGAGTGGTGCTTGATGAGGCTGATTATCCATGCACCGAATGTGCATCAGGGAGGAGGCGCGGCCTTGCTGGTGCCCTTGCTCTCTTCGATCGATGGGAATTGCATCGCTATTATCGATCGTCGATTACAATTATCCGATGAAGTACAGGAAAGGTTGGAGGTGATTCCTGTCGAACCCACTGTCCGATCAAGAATTGAAGCCGAG
>CAZJRL010000038.1:0-13055 GCA_964548425.1 uncultured Zetaproteobacteria bacterium
CTTACGGCGCTCTGTTTGCCGGACATGCTTCCCCACAGAAGAAACCGGATATCAGTGCACCGACGGAGGTGCATATGTTTAAGTGGATAAACAATAAAATGATTGTGCTGGTAACCGCGCTTGTATTCGGTATATGGCTGCCTGCGGGCATAGCCTCGGCTGGCGGATATTATTATGGTCATCATAGTTACGGGCATCATGATGGATATGGTCACGGCTACGGACACCACTATGGTGGTTATGGGCATCACTATGCCTATTACGGCCTGGGTCTTTATGCCCTGCATGGTCTCTACGGCCATTATGGTCATGATGCTACGGTGAGCAACAAGAACCTCAGGAAACTGATTCACGAAACGCTGTAGCATAGGGAAGTGATCAGCACTTCCCTAAATCATACATCTCCATCAGCCAGTCTTCAGCGGCAGCCACGCTGGTGAATGACCCAAGCACAAGAAAGGAACCGGTTCCTTTTTCTCCCACCTCCATATCCAGCGCATCCTGCAAGCCATCATAGCGTGCATCACAGTGCCCTCCCTGAGTATGTTGCGCCACCAATCTGTATGTAAAAGGCCGTAATAACGGTAATGCCTCCGTCAGGTCACGATCCTCTCGCGTGAACAGAAGAATAGCATCAAAAGGGTCTGCCAGCCCGGGAAGTGCAGACAACAGCGACTGCACGGCGTGCATATTATGAGCCGCATCCAGCCAGATGTGCGCATGCTTCCACCGCATATGCTGCAATCGGCCCGGAACTTCAGTAGCGGCAATCGCATGCAGCATTGTTTGCAAATCCGTCACCACTTCACCCGCCCTGCACAGGTATCGAATCGCGGCATATGCAAGCGAGGCATTGCAATGCTGATAATCCCCCGGCATTTTTAATAGTGGTAAGTTTTCCTCATTCGGGACAAATTCAATATCCGACCTGTGTATCTGCAGGATTTTAGTAACATCATTGGCCTGCGGCGCGCTGATCACCCAGCGGCAGTCCTGCATGGCATACGCCTTTTCATCGGCAATGGTGGCCAGTGTTTCGCCCAGCCATGCCTGATGATCCAGAGCAATGGGTGTGATGAGCGCCATATCCGCGGGAACTGCGGTTGTAGCATCCATGCGCGCACCAACACCCGCTTCCAGAATCTCCACATCAACCCGTGCCCTGGAAAAAAGGGAGAGTGCTAAAACGGTCGCCACCTCAAAATAGGATGCGCCGATATCCATGGCAGTGGATATCACACCCTCCAGAACAGGGATCATTTCCGCATCGGCTACCGGCTGACTATTGATTCGAATGCGTTCATTGAAGGCATGGATATGGGGCGAGGTATAAAGGCCCACGGCAAGTCCCGCCGTTTGCAGCGCATGTGCCAGCATAAAGGCGGTGGAACCTTTACCATTGGTGCCGGCAATCCGGATACGCAGGCGGGGCCGGGTGAGATTCATTTCCGCCAGCAGGGCATGGACACGTTGATGCCCCGGTCGATAATCCCGATCGGCGGCGGGAGAACCCAACTCCACGAGTAATGATTCAATGGATATTTTTTGTTTTTTCGTCATTGTATAACTTCGCGTACTTTGTGGTGAAACGCTTTTGATTATGCCTGTTTCACATACATGTTGAGTAGTTACGTTTTCCTTTGCATCCTTTGTGGCAAATGTTTTTTTATCCTGTGGCTTGCCGGTAAGGCCGTTGCAAAAGCTGGCTGAATAAATTCTTCAAACGGTCACGCAATTCCCGGCGATCCACGATGGCATCAATCAGCCCGTGCTGCAAAAGAAACTCCGCCCGCTGAAAGCCTTCGGGAAGCTCCTGATTCACAGTTTCCTTAATCACCCTGGGGCCGGCAAATCCGATGAGCGCTCCGGGCTCAGCCAAAATGATATCACCCAACCATGCGATGGAAGCAGAAACACCCCCCATGGTGGGGTGTGTTAGCAAACAGATAAAGGGAATTCTCGCATCTTTCAGGCGTCTGGCAGCAGCGGATGTTTTTGCCATCTGCATCAGGGATAGCACACCTTCCTGCATACGGGCGCCACCGGAGGCGGCCACCAGAAGGAAAGGACAACGCCGATCCAGCGCCCGATCCATCGCCAGCACAATCTTTTCACCGGCTACTGCGCCCATACTTCCACCCATGAAGCCAAACTCGAAGATGGAGGCCGAGACGGTCTGGCCGCCAATGTCACCGAGGTAATTGCGTACCGAATCTTCATCACCCGCCTTTTTTGAAGCTTCCCTGATACGGTCCCTGTATTTCTTTTTATCACGGAAATCAAGTGGATCCTGGGAACGGAGGTTTGTATCAAGCTGCTCGAATGTGTTGGCATCGAAGAGAAATGCCGCCCTCTGCGTAGCGGAGATTCGGTGATGATGTCCGCACTTGGGGCATACCATCAAACTGCGTTGCATTTCTTTATTATAAATTGCTTCGCAACAATCCGGGCACTTGATCCACAAGCCTTCCGGCATGTCCTGTTTCGACCCCCCCAATATAGCCGAGGGTCGTTCAATGAGTCGTGTAATCCAGTTCATGCCAGGGCCCTAAAACAGCAGTTCATCCACCTGCGTCAGCATACGCAGGTGCGGTAAATATAATGCTTCCACCTCTGCCGTTAACACATTGAGCGTTTCCGGCTTCATGTGATACAGGTACACGGGAACATGTCCAAGCTTATTGAACTTTGCCAGCTCTTTGGCCATACCGTTCGGAGTCAAATGCCCACTGATATCCGCCAGATGCTCATACTTGTTGGGGAACGAACAATCCATAATGATTCCTTTGAGGTTGGATTGCGCATTGGCCACTTCCCATATCCGATCCGTATGGCCGGTATCCGCCGTGTAAATAAATTGCTGACCATCCTGTTCGAGAAGAAAACCGGTGCATGGAACGGGATGGTTGACAGAAATAGCTGTAATCGTCACCCCGTCTGCTTCAACGGGTTCTTCAGGCCTGATCTCTTCAAATGCCAGAATGGGATCATCGACGCTGGGTAGTTTGGTAAAATCCGGCCACACCTGATTATTCAGGAAATGTTTACGCAGAACATCCAGATTCTCTTTCAGACTGTGAACCACAATTTGGCGGTTCTCCCTGGCACCCCCCAAACGTTTGAGTAAACGATTATCAGCCAGAAATGCAATGTCCTTAATGTGATCCAGATGCGTATGTGACAGAAAAATATGCCGAATGCCGAACTGGTCTTCAAGATCCAGACCTTCCGTAGGTGAACCGGCATCCAGTAAAATAGAATCATTGGCCAGAAACGATGTCAGGTGAAAGCCCAGCAATTGCCCGCCATAACAGCCCAGAACCTTGATCCTCAATCTGCTCTCCCGCGTTGCATTGCTGCACGCATGGCATCTGTTACATGTTCCATAGCATCAACTATAGCAACAGAATCAGGAAGATGTTCCGTGATTTGCGTCACGAAACGGCTACCCACCACCACGCCATCGGCAAATACTGCCACTTCCGCCGCCTGTTCCGGTGTTTTAATGCCAAAACCAACGCAGATGGGTAACTCAGACTGTTGACGCAATTGTGAGACTTGCCTGTTGATCTCCTCCATCTCCCCTATCTTCGCCCCCGTAATTCCGGTTAAGGATACATAATAAATAAAGCCACTCCCCGAATCCGACGCCAGTTTGCGGCGCGCCTGTGAAGAGGTAGGTGCAACCAGCCGGATACAATGCAACTTATGTTCATTCAACACAGCATCCAGTTCAGCAGATTCTTCCGGCGGAACATCCACCAGCAACACACCATCTACCCCTGCCAGTGCCGCCTGGCAGGCAAATGCATCATAGCCCATGGCATAAACCACGTTGCCATAACCCATCAGGACGATACCAACAGCAGGAGATTCCTTGCGCACCCGGGAGGCCAGTTGAAACACATCATGCATCGTCGTTCCTGCGGCCAGCGCCCGCTCGCTCGCTGCCTGAATTACCGGACCATCCGCCATGGGGTCTGAAAATGGCATGCCGATTTCCACGATGTCCGCATGCCTGGAAAGCGTAAGCAATAACTTCTCGGACACCCGGGGTTCAGGATCTCCCGCCGTCAGATAACCAATAAGAGCCGCACGATTTTCATTGCGGCAAGCCTCAAAACAGTTGGCCAAACGATCAAGGCTCATACTGCATCCTCCGCCCACCCCAGAGCCTTGAAAACCGTATTCATATCCTTGTCACCCCTGCCCGAAATGTTTACCAGCACATGCTGATCGGTGCGCATGGCAGCGGCGATGCGCAATCCGGCAGCCAGTGCATGGCTGGATTCCAGAGCCGGAATAATTCCCTCAATACGGGTAAGTTTCTGAAAAGCCTCTAACGCATCATCATCCGTCGCCGCATCCAGTTCCAGTTCTTCCGCTTCCAGCATAGCTGCAAGTTCCGGTCCAACACCGGGGTAATCAAGCCCCGCAGAAATGCTGTGCGTCCCCTGAATCTGTCCTTCATCATTTTCAAGGAGGTAGGTCAGGTTGCCATGCAGAATTCCCGGTTTTCCCGCCGCCAGTGAAGCCGCATGCGCTCCACTTTCCAGTCCCCTTCCCGCCGCTTCGACGGCAACAAGACGCACCGGATCATCACGCAACGGGTGCAAAAGCCCCATGGCATTGGAACCGCCACCAACACAGGCAATGGCCACATCAGGGAGCCTCCCGGCCTGTGCCAGCATTTGTGCGCGTGCTTCCTGACCGATCACAGCATGATACTGACGCACCATCAGCGGATAAGGGTGTGGCCCGGCAACCGTACCAATGATGTAGAAGGTATCCTCGCAACTGGCCACCCAGTCGCGCAAGGCATCGTTCAATGCATCCTTGAGCGTTGCCGTTCCCGAATCCACCGGAATAACATTGGCTCCCAACAGGCGCATGCGCAGCACGTTCGGCATTTGCCGCTTCACATCTTCACGACCCATGTATACATCACAATGCATGCCAAACATAGCCGCCACGGTCGCTGTGGCTACGCCATGTTGACCGGCACCGGTCTCGGCAATCACGCGTTTCTTGCCCATACGACGAGCCAGCAAGCCCTGACCAATGGTATTATTGATCTTGTGCGCCCCGGTATGTGTTAAATCTTCACGCTTCAGCCATATCTGGGCGCCACCATTCTCCCGTGACAGGCGTTCAGCATGGTACAATGGTGTGGCGCGTCCGGCATATTCATGCAACAGACGCATGCGCTCATGCTGGAACGCTTCGTCCTCCCATGATTCAAAGAAAGCTGCCTCCAGTTCAGCCAGCGGTCCCATCAGTGTTTCCGCGGCATACTTTCCACCAAAACGGCCAAAATGGCCCCCGGTATCCGGAGGATGTTTGATAGAAAAATCATACATGGACTCAGAAATGGTTGACAATACTACTCCTTTGAAAATCGGAAAACGGGGGCCGCTTAATTAACCCGGGTTAATCGTTTTGATGCGCTCTGGACATAAACCGGCGCAATTTTTCAGCATCCTTTACGCCGGGCATGGATTCCATGCCGGAGGATACATCCAGTGCATCCCATTGGCGAATGCTTAACGCCTGTCCCACATTCTCCGCATTCAATCCACCGGCAAGAATGAGAGGATAATCATGCTCAAAACCATCCAGAAACGTCCAGTCAAATGTTTCTCCGGTACCTCCGTACACCCCTTGCGGCGCTTTGGCATCCAACAGTACGGAGCAATGGTAGGCATGCGCTATGTTCAGGTCGGTTTTTTCACGGACGGGGACAGCCTTGATAACACGGCGGGTCTGGGCCTCGCAAAATTCCGGCGTTTCTTCGCCATGTAACTGCAACACATCCAGCGGGCAATGTTTTAACGCATCGTCAATGTCATCCTGTACGGGATTAACGAACAGACCGACAGTCGACACGAATGGCGGCAATGCGCGGATAATTGCGGCGGCCTTCATGGGTGGTATAAAACGCGGGGATTTATCGTAAAACACAAAGCCAATCGCATCCGCTCCGAGGCTGGCAGCCAATAGCGCATCTTCCATTCGCGTTATACCGCAAACCTTGATGCGCACGCGCTGCTTACCCTCTATTGAGATCATGCCGCAAGTATAGCCCGCATTATTCATAAATGCTGCCGCGCCCTTGCTTGTTCCTTTGTTCGCACCAAATCCCTCGTGCCCCAGGGCATATTCTCTTGCGCAAGCGTGACCGAAGGAAATGCCCGTGGTGCAATCACTTGCAGAATCTAGGTTTTACTATTATGCGGCACGCTGACGCTTCAACCAATCTTTTAAAGCTTCGTCTATCTTGGTTTGCCAACCATTACCCATGGATCGGAATGAATCCAAAACGTCTGGCAATAACCGGATCGTAATCTGCCGTTTGGGATTGGCTTTTCGTGGGCGTCCACGCTTGACCAGAGTCAAGCCTTTGGCATCCGGCGGCGCGGTTTCGGGGTCATTGGCTACCACTAAATTTATTTGATTATCCGTCAAGGTATCCACCGTAGCCCAGTCTGTAGAATCTTATTTTTTTCTTGTTTTACTAGCCATAGCGGCAAACACCTCGAAGGCATCGCCTTTGACTTTACTGACTGCAAGGCATGCAATTCTTTCTTCAAGGTCGGCAAAACACGAAAGGTCATCATAGATGCCTGAGTCCAGAAAAAACCTGCTGCGCGGATGTTTTGCCGCCATAAGCATCGACCTCCCGGCACCGACTATAACCATTTACCTTTCTGCTATACAGTGCATTTCTTCGGGCTTTTATATCTGTACGTATAAATGTTGACATGATACGTATATGTTTCTAACATCCTTGGTTTGGAGGCGTATCATGGCAACGAAATTAACACTTTCACTCAACGATCAAACAATAAGAAAGGCGAAAGTATGGGCGAAAATGCATCACGTCAGCTTATCAGGGCTTGTTGAAAGTTATTTTGAATCACTGGTCTCAAAGAATAACACTTTACCTCCGTCATCGCCGAAAACGCGGATACTTTCCGGTATGTTTAAGGGATATGACGAGAAGTTGTCTTATAAAGAATTGATCCGCAAACACAAATCCGAACCATGAAGGCGTATGTGGATTCAGATGTGATACTGGATGTTTTATTGGGTCGGGATGCCTTTGTATGTGAGTCCGGCCAGATTCTTGATCTTTGTGAAACGCATAAAATCACTGGTTGCACAACCGCGTTTGCAATCGCAAACATATATTACATTCTTGCCCGTTATGATGTAAAAAATGTAAAAAAAGCGGTGAAGCTCCTGAGAACAATACTCGATGTTTTACCTGTATCTGACCATGAAATTGGTAGATCACTGGATTCCGGGTTCAAAGACTTTGAAGATGGCGTACAAAACTTTACAGCGGAAAACCATGGTTGCGATGTAATCATTACAAGAAACAAAAAAGATTATGCGTATAGCCGCCTGCAAGTGGTCACGCCCGATGAATATTTATTGCATGGGTTGGAACATTGAGGGTGAACCAATGAAAATGTTTTTGCAGGGAATGCGTCAGCTGCGCGTGTTCTTTTACATGATGTTGATATGCTTTATCACTACTGCACCATCATCAGTGTCGGCGGAAGAAATGACGTCTGAATTTAACTTCGGGACTGGCTATCGTGCAGATAAGCTAAACTGGAATATTGCCAATGATTTGTCCGGTACGTCCACGCCGAACATCCTGTCTGAACTGACCTGGGACAATCTTGGCATCATCCAGATTGGCGGCGGTATGCGGACTGAAGTGGATCATATTGTGTTCAAGGTTGATGCCGATTACGGCTGGATTGTATCCGGCAACAATCAGGACTCTGATTTCGATGGCAATCACCGCACGCTGGAGTTTTCACGTTCTAATAACGATGGGGGCGCTGGCAATGTGTGGGAGGTGTCCACGGCCATCGGCTACAGATTCGGTGAGGATATTTCCATCACACCGCTGGCTGGCTGGGCTATACACAGACAGAACCTGCGTATACGCAATGGATTTCAGACCATTGCTACCGCAGGGAGAACGCCGTCTGTCGGGCCGATTGCCGGACTGGACAGCCATTACGATGCACAATGGACAGCACCGTGGCTTGGTTTCGATGCTGGTATGGCGTTGGGTGACAGCACCCGTATCAGGGTGAATTTTGCCTATAATTTTACCACATACAGTGCCGATGCGAATTGGAATCTTCGTACCGATCTGGCACACCCTGTGAGCTTCCATCACGACGCAACAGGCTACGGCATTGATGTTGGTGCGGATGTGATGCAAAAATTGTCGGATGACTGGTCGCTGGATGCCGGATTTCAGTACAGAAAATACAAGGCGGACAATGGAACAGACACGACATTTGCTGCCGCTGGTGGATCATCTTCCACGCGCCTGAATGAAGTCAACTGGGAATCAGTATCGGGTAGTATTGATGCGGTTTTTAACTTTTAGAGAGAAGCAATTAAATTTATCACGCTTCCCAATCCTCCAGACGCAATCCGGGGATTCGATTGAATTCTCTCCGGTTATGGGTGACAAGCACAACATCATTGGCCAGTGCAACGGCAGCAATCATTAAATCGTTGGGTCCGATTAACTGTCCCGATATAGATAACCTGTGGCGGATATGGGCATAAATCTCAGCGCAAGGATCATTGAAGGGCAAACTGCCAAGTGGTGAAAAGAACAACTCAAGTTTTTTCAAATTGGCATCCACCCGCTGACTGTGTCTAGCTCCATAAAGCAACTCCGCCTTGACGATGCTACAAAGAAAAATTTCCGATGGCGTATGATTTCGAAAACGTTGCTCAATGCCAGCATGTCGCTGATTTAACAGTCGAATACAGACGTTGCTGTCCAGGAGATACATTACTCCAGAGCCTCCCTCTTTTCGTAATCCCCCTGTTCAGGGCGTTGTAGGCGTTCTCCTTCCCACTGACCGAAAACCTGCTCGAAATATCCGTCCGGCCAAATCGATGTAATATCCTTTTTGACCAGTTTAGCGAGGTATTTTGATACCGACAGGTGGTTCTTTTCTGCTTTTTTACCCAGTTGAGCGGCAACATCATCGGGGATATAACAGTGTATTTGCGCCATAAACACCTCCAAATATATTTGCTATATCTGACATGATAGCTATGTCCCCGGTTTATTCAAGGGTTATCCATCATGCCGCAAGGATGCGTTCCGGCGCATTCATCTCTAGACTGCCGCACATGAACAGCAATGCAGTCATGAACACGTATGCCCGTTACCCCGTGCAACTGGTGCGCGGTAGCGGTACACGCGCATGGGATGATACGGGAAAAGAATACCTTGATTTCATCTCGGGCATCGCTGTCAACACGCTGGGGCATGCCCATCCGGCGCTGGTTGCTGCCATCAATGAACAGGCGCAAACCATGCTGCACTGCTCCAACCTGTTTCATATTCCCGTTCAGGAAGAACTGGCGGAGAAGCTGACACAGCTTGCCGGATTGGGGCGGGCTTTTTTCTGCAACTCAGGAGCAGAAGCAAATGAAGCCGCTATCAAACTGGCGCGCAAATACTGGTACGATCAGGATAGCCCTCGGCGTACCATTATCACCGCCACCCATTCATTTCACGGGCGCACCCTCAACACATTGACCGCCACCGGACAGGATAAAGTCAAAACCGGTTTCGACCCCCTGCCTCCGGGATTTATCCATGTATCGCTGGGTGACATGCACGCACTGAAACAGGCTGTAGGTGACGATACAGCCGGGATTCTGCTGGAACCCATTCAGGGTGAAGGCGGCGTCAATGTGATGCCCGATGCTTATCTGCGGGGCGTGCGCAAATTGTGCAACGATACGGGTGTTCTGATGATGCTGGATGAGGTGCAAACCGGTGTGGGGCGCACAGGCGAAATGTTTGGTTTTGAGCACACAGGGATGCGACCGGATATCCTCACCCTGGCCAAAGGGCTGGGCGGCGGCGTGCCCATTGGTGCCATGCTGGCACGCGAAACCGTTGCAGCTTCTTTCGGCCCCGGTACACATGGTTGCACCTTTGGCGGCAACCCGTTGTCCTGCACTGCGGCACTGAGTGTGCTGGATGTAATCGAGCAGGAAGGATTGCTGGAAAACGTCCGTGCACAGGGACGCAGGCTGCTGTCAGGGTTGAAAGCATTACAGCGCATTCACCCGGTTATACGGGAAATCCGCGGCCAGGGCTTGCTCATCGGCGCTGAATTAGACTGCAATGTGGCTGATATCATTACCTGCTGCCGTGAAGCCGGTTTGCTTTTGCTGCCGGCGGGCCCCAAGGTACTTCGTTTTCTGCCGCCACTGAATGTAACATCTGCGGAAATTAACAAAGCACTCACCATTCTTGGCGATTGTTTGTCCGCAGATAAGGAGTTGATGTGCGACACTTTCTGACATTACTGGATATCACTCCGGAAGAAGCGCGCCATATTCTTGCGCGCGCGGCGGAGCTCAAAACCATGCAGAAGACGGGTACACCACACAGAACGCTGGCCGGTAAAACACTGGCCATGATTTTTGACAAGGCATCCACCCGCACGCGTGTGTCCTTTGAGACCGGCATGTATCATCTTGGCGGCCACGCGCTGTTTCTGCATTCCGGCACGACGCAACTGGGGCGAGGTGAGCCTGTTGAGGATTCAGCACGCGTCATCTCGAGCATGGTGGACGGAGTGATGATACGCACCTTTGCGCAGGAAGATATCCAGCAGTTTGCCGCATATTCGTCAGTGCCGGTCATTAACGGACTGACTGACCTCACCCATCCGTGCCAGATTCTGACCGATGTGTTCACCTACCAGGAACATCGTGGCAATATTGCCGGTAAAACCGTCGCATGGATTGGTGATGGCAACAATATGGCGCATTCGTGGATTAATGGCGCCGTATCATTCGGCTACCGGCTCAATATCGCCTGTCCGGAGGGCTATTGCCCGGATGCCAGAATGTTGACTGCAGCACGCACACTGGGTGCCGAGATTGTGCAAACCAACGATCCGCTTGTCGCAGCACGGGATGCTGATCTCGTCACCACCGATGTCTGGGCTTCAATGGGCCAGGAGAAAGAGCAGGCTATTCGCGAAAAATCCTTTGCCGGATTCCAGGTCAATACGGAAGTGATGCTGATAGCAAAACCGGATGCACTGTTCATGCATTGCCTGCCGGCACATCGGGGTGAAGAAGTCACTGCCGAAGTCATGGATGGCCCGCAATCGGTCGTCTGGGACGAAGCGGAAAACCGTTTACATGCCCAAAAAGCATTACTGGAATTTTTGTTGAAATAGCGTAGAGCCGTGTAGGCTCACGCCTCCCCTTTGTCGGCTGACAAAGTTAATATTACGAAAGAGGTTCTCAATGTCTGAAGTGAAAAAAGCTGTTCTAGCCTATTCGGGAGGGCTGGATACCTCCATTATCCTGAAATGGTTACAGGATACCTACGACTGCGAGGTGGTGACCTTTACCGCCGATCTGGGACAGGGTGAAGAGGTTGAAGAGGCCCGTGCCAAGGCCGAAGCCTGCGGTGTTTCGTCCATTTACATTGAAGATTTACGCGAAGATTTTGTCCGTGATTACGTCTTCCCAATGTTCCGTGCCAACGCCATTTATGAAGGTGAATACCTGCTCGGCACATCCATCGCCCGCCCGTTAATTGCCAAACGTATGATCGAGATTGCCGAGGCCGAGGGCGCTGATGCCGTATCCCACGGGGCCACCGGCAAGGGCAATGATCAGGTGCGTTTCGAACTGGGCTTTTACGCACTCAAGCCCGATGTCAGGGTGATCGCCCCGTGGCGCGAATGGGACATGGTCAGCCGCGAGGACATGCTGAACTTTGCCGAAAAGCACGGCATTCCGGTTGAGCGCAAGCGTGAGGGAAGTAAATCGCCGTATTCGATGGATGCCAATATGCTGCACATCTCCTACGAGGGCTACGATCTCGAAGACCCATGGTGTGAACCGTCCGAATCCATGTGGCGCTGGTCCGTTTCACCCGAGAATGCACCGGATAAACCGGAATATATTGAACTGAACTACAGGGGTGGTGATATCACCGCCATCAACGGCGAGGCCATGACGCCTGCGCAGGTGCTGGGTGAGCTGAACCGACTGGGTGGCAAGCATGGTATTGGCCGTATCGATATCGTCGAAAACAGGTTTGTCGGTATGAAATCACGAGGCTGCTACGAAACACCGGGCGGTTCTATTATGCTCAGAGCGCACCGTGCCATTGAATCCATCACGCTGGACCGCGAGGTGGCGCATTTGAAGGATGAGTTGATGCCGCGCTACGCCAGGATGATTTACAACGGCTTCTGGTTCGCGCCTGAGCGGTGTATGATGCAACAAATGATTGATACATCCCAGACAATGGTAAACGGCCATGTACGCCTGAAACTCTACAGGGGAAACATCATGGTGGTTGGCCGAAAATCAGATGATTCCCTGTTCGATGATCGTCTGTGTACGTTTGAAGATGATCAGGGCGCCTATGACCAGAGAGATGCCAGTGGCTTCATCAAGCTTAACGCACTCAGGTTGCGGCTTGCAAAGCTGACCAGAAATTCGACGGACGCCTGATGCGCTACAGTGCTGAGGAGAAGGTGCTTCACTTCCTGATTGCCGGCGGCATGATTGTGGAACTCATCCTGGAAAACTGGATGCAGCGCCCGAAGTCAGGCGAAACAATCACCACGTCCCAAGTCCTGTTTTTTGGCGCACATGAGTTTATTGGCGTCTCCATACTGGTGATTGTGATGACGCGTTTTATGTTGATGATAGGGAATCGAAAAGACTTCCTGCGGCTGTTTCCCTGGTTTGATAAGGGAGGATGCCAGAGTCTAGTGCGTGAGCTAAAGAGTGATTTGCCCGGCTGGTTCTCCGGTAAGCTGAAGGATACCGGTGAGCAGGATTTTCTTGCCAAGTCCGTGCATGGTCTGGGACTGCTGTTGGCGTTGGGCCTGGGATTGACCGGTCTGCTGCTGTTCATTGAAATTTCACCGAAAGAAACCATCAGTGCTCTGGGAAACGGGGCGATGGAGGTTCACGACGTGATGGGAACCCTGCTATGGATATTTATT
>CAZJRL010000039.1:0-12278 GCA_964548425.1 uncultured Zetaproteobacteria bacterium
GTGGATACGGAATTTCACCGCGAATCCACCTATTACCCTGAATTTGCGTTGATTCAGATTGCCTCACGGGATGCATGTTATCTGATTGACCCCGTTGCCATTTCCGATTTATCTCCACTTTGGGTGCTGATGCACAATCCGGATATCCTCAAGGTGTTCCATGCCGTACGGCAGGATGCGGAAATCATCCTCAAGGAGAGCGGCGCGCTGCCATTGCCATTGTTTGACACGCAGATTGCGGCCGCACTTCTAGGCTTTGGTTTACAGGTTGGATTCGGCAATCTGGTGCAGCGAATACTGGGGAAGTCCCTGCCCAAAGCTGAGTCCTTTACCGACTGGCTTAGACGTCCCTTGCGCCCGGCACAACTAGCCTATGCCGCTGATGATGTCATTTATCTCATGCCCGTCTATCAACATCTGTGCGAACAGCTCCAGACACGCGGACGCCTGACATGGCTGGATGAAGAACAGATCACGCTGTGCACTGAAGAAACCTATGCGAATGATTCGAAAAATATTTTCTGGCGCGTCAGGGGCGCCAACAAACTCAAACCGAAACAACTTGCCGTGTTGCGTGAACTGGCGGCATGGCGTGAACGGGCAGCTAAAAAACAGAATATTCCCCGCCGTAGAATCGTGGCTGATGAACCCCTGTTGTCCCTGGCCCGTAAACCTCATCTGGCAACCGAACAGTTGCCTGATATCAGGGGATTAAACAACGGCGCGGCGCGGCGTTTCGGTAAGGAGATATTGCATGCATGGCAACAGGGTCAGCAGTGTCCGGAATGCGAATGGCCACGTCCACAGGCATCAATCCGCAACAGTGAGGGTACGGAAATGCGGCTGGAGCTGCTTTCGGCGCTGGTTCGTCTGCGTGCGGAAGAAGTCAGGATTGCTGCCAATATCCTTGCCGGCAAACAGGATGTTTCGGCACTGGCATCCTGGGCCAATCACGGTTCATTCTCGATGCAGGACCTGCCGGACAATCCGTGCCTGCATGGTTGGCGCAAGGAACTGATCGGCAATGATATGCTGCGTATGCTCAACGGAGAGCTTTGCCTGCGGCTGGATGCAAAAACGAAAATGCCCGTGATTGATGTATTGCCATGAACACTTTTTTCAGCATTGATGCACTGGATGCCGCAGGCAGTCATGCATGGCGTTTACTGGATGATGAGAAAACATGGCGTACATGTATGTATGCCGAGACATTGCGGGAACATGACGCCCGCATTACTGATAAAAAAACTGCCGGATACTGGGCCGGATGTCGCCTGAAGAAGGATAAAACATATGTACTGGCGGCAAAACAGAAGGCAGGAACATTTGATTTCCTGATGCGCGGCATTTTTGCCCATGCCGTATTGCACCGTCTGTCTCCCGCACCTGTTCCGGATAAACAACAAATGCTTGATTGTATCGCCGGACTCGAACCCGGAACGCCATGGCTGGTCTATCTGGATATCAGTGGAAATTTCCGCGCCATGGACACCCGTAGCACCGGTATCATTGGTAATCCAGATATCGCCGTGCGTGGTGAAATTGCATCCAGTGAAAATTACATCGGCAGAAAAGCCGCAAGGAATACCGCCATGATGCATGAAATCCGCTTGCAATTTCTTGCCGGCTGGCTGGAACATTTAAAATCATCAAACATGAGTGTGTTTATCCCTGATGCGGAGAAGCTGAAAAATGAATCCGCTTACATCGAAGCCATCCACAACTGGCAGCATGAATAAAACACTAAGCTTTACCGCAAAGGATGCAAAGTTTCGCAAAGTAAAAACAAAGCGATAGCAGGGATTGCTTCGCCTGCGGCTCGCAATAACGATCAGTTGAAATTATCGCAGGAGCGATCGCCGCCTGTCCGCCATCGACTGCATAATGTTTCTGTTTACTCTTTGCGAAACGTTGTGTGCCCCAGGGCACCTTCTCTGGCTGCGCCATTCACCTTGTCCTTTGCGGTGCAAAATCTTTTTTGTAAAATCCACTGATGAAAATCATCACCTTTAATGTCAACGGCATCCGCGCCGCAACCCGCAAGGGATTCTGGGACTGGTTTTCCGAGCAGGATGCGGACATCCTCTGCATGCAGGAATTAAAGGCGCACGAACATCAGATTCCACAGGAGGCCAAACCCCCCGCTTATCATCGCTATTATCATTTTGCCGGGAAACCGGGCTATTCCGGTGTGGCCCTGTATTCACGCCGTAAGCCGGATGCAGTTCACATCGGCCTGAGTACAGTTGATCCCGATACAGACTGGTGCGACATGGACGCGGAGGGTCGGTATGTCCAGGCTGATTTCGGTAATCTTTCGGTCATCAGCATTTATTTTCCTTCCGGTTCCAGTTCAGAAATACGCCAGGCGGTAAAATACTCCTTTCTTGATCATTTTCTTCCGCTGATCACACATCTGAAGAATGAAGGGCGTGAAATTATCCTCTGTGGTGATGTCAATATCGCGCACAACAATATTGACCTGAAAAACTGGCGTGGTAACCGGAAAAACTCAGGTTTTCTACCCGATGAGCGTGCATGGATGGATCGTCTATTGAATGATGCCGGATTTATAGACGTATTCCGTCGGCTTTATCCCGAAAAGGAACAATACTCATGGTGGTCGAACCGGGGACGTGCGAGAGAAAAGAATGTTGGCTGGCGTATTGATTATCATATCTGCACCCCCGGTATTGCCTTAAAGATAGAAGGGGTTTATATTTTCACCGACAGGTGGTATTCAGATCATGCCCCTGTCAGCGCAGTCTTTGAGGGGAACCTGCCATGAACCGCCCGGAATCAGGAAACCAGGAAGGAAACATTGCCTCCCCTTTGGCCAGCGTTGCCGGAAATACACAGGACGTTCACATCCTCATGATAGGTGCGGGCCGCGGCGCCAGCGCCCTGATGGAAGTGTTTCCCCGCTATGACTGGCTACATCTGGATGCCATTGTCGATGTCAATCCGCACGCGCCTGCTTTCACTCTGGCTGAAGCACGGGATATTCCATGCCTGACCGATGTCGAACAGGCGCTGGACGGATTCCATGGCGATTTGGTGGTAGATGTCACCGGTGATCCGGCGATGGACACCTGTTTAAAGGAATGGTCCAGCCGAATGCATATTGAGGTGCTTTCCGGGAAATCAGCCAGATTGCTGTTCAATATGAGTCACCATCAAATTTCGGATCGCAAGACCATCCATGTGCAGAATTCGCATATGCTTCTACTCGACTCCCTACTGGAAATTTCCACGGAATTGAGTTGCCGGTCACCCCTGTCTTCCATTGCTGAGAGAACACTCGCAGGCGTCTACAAACCCGCCATGGCCATCAAGGGGCTGGCGCTGATGCTTAACGATAGAGACATGGCAGAAGTCGTTGGGGCCGTCGGTATCAAGAAGCCTGTGTCAGAGATATCCGTACAGTCCTTACAGGATATATGCACTGGTCTGTCAACAGATACTCCCTTCAAACTGCTATCCAAACCCCTGCGTGTGGATATTCACACCGGGCAAATGCCGTTCAACCTCGTCCTCCCGTTCTGGCAAAACAAGTTACTTTCCGGAATGCTGTTGTTCGCCATCCCCGGTGAGATAGAATCTGAACAGGTGCGTGTACTGGAAATCGCATCCACTCACCTGCGCATCATCACGACCACGCTGGATCAGTATCAAAAGCTTGAGAACCTGGCGGCGCTCGACCCATTGACTGGTATTTATAACCGCCGCATGTTTGAAGAAAGTCTCCAACAGGAAGTCTCGCGCTGCCGACGCAACAGGGATGGGCACTTGGGCTGCGTCTTTATTGACGTGGATGACTTCAAATCTGTCAATGACCGTTACGGACATCTGGCAGGCGATAAAACGCTGAAACATGTGGTAGCATGTATCCGGCAATGTATCCGCGAATCCGACACTCTCGCTCGCTATGGCGGCGATGAGTTCGTTTTATTACTGCCGTCCAATCATTCGGATGATGTTGCCCATATACATCACATTGGTGAACGCATTCTGCAACAAATTACCACCACCCATACGCCGGATTATCCGGATATATCCGTTAGCGTATCCATAGGAATCGCCACCCAGTCTTCATCCACTGTTGATGCTGAAACATTACTCGCACAGGCGGACAAAGCCGCCTGTCAGGCGAAGAACAGCGGTAAAGGGAAAATAAAGAACGTAGTGAGTCCAGACTGTGAATAATACAGGTTGATTTTACACTGTTTTCGTTACAATGTCTGGCACACAGGACAGTTTACCGATGTCAGTTTAATCTTCGTTTTATCCAGTCGCGCCAGCGTCAGTTTTTCTCCCCAAACACACCCTGAATCCAGCCCCAGAACGTGTGGCTGATCTGCTACCAGACCCTTCGCCGCCCAGTGGCCGAAAATCACCCTGCAATCATTACGCCAGGCCAGTTTTTTGTGTGCATACCATGCGTGTTCATTTTTGCCCGGTTCCCCCGAGCGATTATGCCAGTTAAAACACCCGTCCTGCGTGCAATAACGTGTGCGTGTAAATGCCGCCACGCTAAACAGTTGGCGTAAGTAACCTTTTTTAACCGGCTCACATCGTGGAAAGTCCTGAGCATGAATATGGCGGCAAAATTCCATCCATTCCTTGCCACGGAGCATATCCTCCGCTTTTTTTGCCCGTTTCCTGCACTTCTTCAGGGTCCAGCCCGGAGGGAATCCGGCATGTACCATGCACCACCCAAGCGCCTCGTCATAATGTAATAACGGGCGATGCCGTAACCAGCTGATCAATTCATCACGATCTGGCGCGGCAAGAACCT
Organism: uncultured Zetaproteobacteria bacterium; assembly: GCA_964548425.1. Lineage (GTDB taxonomy): Bacteria > Pseudomonadota > Zetaproteobacteria > Mariprofundales > Mariprofundaceae > JAUZQZ01. Next base: position 4,799 of record CAZJRL010000039.1, read on the forward strand.
TTTGCAGGCTATCGCGCCGGTATGGACTCTCCCCCGAAGCCTGACCCAGAAGATGTAAATCATGATTGCCCAGCACACACACGCATGCATCACCCAATGACCTGAGATACCGCAAAACCTTTAACGAATCAGGACCGCGATTGACCAGATCCCCCACACACCACAACTCATCTTTCTCAGGATTAAATTTAACCTTCTTCAGCAACGCCTTCAGCTGTTTGTAACAACCCTGAATATCACCAATGGCATAAATGGCCATACGTTATTATTTCCCGTCTTGTTCAATCATCTCATTCTGCTGTTCGGAAACATTGGCGGATTCAATAAGATGAGAGGGCAATTCTTTTTTGGTTTTTCCAGCGAGATTACCCAAGGTCGCAATCTGGGCAATCATATTTCCGGAACCACCCTTCATACGATTGTAAGATGTTTTATAAGCCTCTTGCGCCTGATTGAGCCTCTGGCCGATCTCTTCAAAAGATTTAATAAAATCGACGAATTTATCATGCAGTTTTCCGGCTCGGTCAATCAGTTTGGCCACATTCTCACTCTGACGTTCGTAACGCCAAAGCTGCTCGACAAGTTTCAACGTAGCGTACAACGTCGAAGGCGTAACCACCGCCACTCGCTTGTCGAATGCCACCTCGAAAATGCCCTGATCCGCCTCAATGGCCATCATGTATGCCCCCTCAATCGGTACAAACATCAGCACATAATCCGGTGAATGGACATTCGGAAGTTGATCATAACGCTTTTCGGAAAGGCTTCGGATATGTTGTTTGAGGCTCGCAACATGCGCCTTGACGGCTTTCTGATGTTCCGCCGGATCGCTGACTGAAAGCGCACGCTCGTAATTGATCAACGACACCTTGGAATCGATAATAATATGTTTGTCACCCGGCATGCGCACAATCACATCCGGCCGCTGCCGCCTGCCATCCTCCAGTGTTGTCGAATCCTCGCGCAGAAACTCATGCCCTTCGCGCAAACCGGATGTCTCCAGAATCCGCTCCAGAATCATCTCACCCCAGTTACCCTGCGCTTTGCTTTCGCCTTTTAAGGCTTGCGTTAAACCAATAGCATCCTCGGACATTTGGCGATTCAGCTTTTCCAACTGGTTTAAGTGTTCTCTGAGTGAAGCGCGATCTTTGGCATCATTAAGATGCACCTCATCCACCCGCTTGCGGAAATCCCCCAACTGCTCGCGCATGGGCTTAAGAACTTCATCAAGACTGTTGCGGTTTTGTTCAGAAAATGCTTTGCCTTTCTCCTCGAAGATTTGATTGGCCAGCAGTTTGAATTCGTTACCCAGCTTCTCTTTGGCTTCTTCCAGCAAGGCCAGTTTCTCCGATGCTGCTTTGCGCTCCTCCGCCAGTCGGGTTGCAAGTTCGCTGATGCTGGATTTGGACTCGGAAAGCTCACGTTTCAACATATCCAGGCTTTGTTCTTTCGCATTTAATGCCTGTTTTAACTCATTTTCCCGCTTTTCCGCATTTTCCACCCGTGCCTGCATGGCGGCATTCACCATCAATTGCTCCGTCATCGCCCTCTTCTGCTTGCTGTCATACACAAACCACAGACCGAGAATCAGAGCGACTATACCAATCAGCACTGCTTCAATTATCATTTATTTATATCCCTGAATTTCATGTTAGCCAAAGAGTTCAGCCTGTTTGACGGACATTAACCCTGTAGCAACCCGGCAACAGAAGCCAATGCCTCTTTTAGTTTTGCTGGCTCAGTGCCGCCAGCCATCGCCATATCCGGTTTACCGCCGCCCTTGCCGCTGCAGATTTGCGCCACATCACGGACGACATCCCCGGCGTGGAATTTATCGGTTAAATCTTTGGTAACTCCTGCAACCAATTGCACCTTTTCGCCTTTGATTTGGCCAAAAACAATCACACCGGACTTCAATTTACCTTTGGCTTTATCCATCAAATCTCGCATGTCAGCTACGTCTTTAACTTCGGCGGTGAGCAGTTTGATTCCGTGCACATCAACAGCCGTGCCGATCAAATCATCAAGCATACCGGTGGATTGCCTGGCCTTGAGTGACGCAAGCTCTTTCTCGGTATCTTTTAGTTTGGCTTGCAACATTGCCACTGCATCGGCAACTTCGAACGGGCGTGACTTCACCTTCCTGGCGACACAATTCAGCGTATCCGCATCGGCAACAAAGCTTTGATACGCGACCTCCCCTGTTACCGCCTCAATACGGCGAACGCCAGCGGCAATACCGGTCTCGGAAGTGATACGGAATGGCCCTATATCGCCAGTGCGCGACACATGCGTGCCTCCGCACAGTTCGGTGGAGAAACCTGCCGATACCACGCGTACTTCATCACCGTATTTCTCACCAAACAGTGCCATGGCACCAGAAGCAATCGCCTCATCCTGAGTCATCAATTTCGTATCCACCGGACCGTTGGCCCAGATAGCAGCATTGACCTTCGACTCAATTTCAACCTTCTCTTCTGTTGAAATCGGCTGATGATGGGAAAAGTCGAAACGCAGCCGCTCAGCATTGACCAGTGAACCAGCCTGTTTTACATGCTCACCGAGAATATCGCGCAATACCGCATGCATCAGATGTGTGGCCGTATGGTTGCGGCGGATCGCGTCACGGCGTTCAGCATCCACCTTGCATCGCACAACATCGCTGACATTGAAATTTCCACTTTCAACATGGCCGGTATGAACAAACAGATCGGACAACAACTTTTTGGTATCGGTAACCCTGAATGTACCGCCATCCGATTCGATCAGACCGGTATCCCCCACCTGACCCCCTGACTCACCATAAAATGGTGTCTGATTGCTTAACAGCCAGCCTGTTTCCCCTTCTACAAGGCTTTCTACCGGCTTGCCGTCTTTCATCAGGGCGGTAATCACCCCTTCAGCTGTCAATGTCTGATAACCCAGAAATTCCGTCGGGCCATGCTGTTCGCGCACGTCAAAGATGCCCTTGGGTACGGATGTCTCGCCCGAGCCTCCCCATGCTGCCCGCGCCCGGGTGCGCTGTTTTTCCATGCAGATTTCAAAACCTTCCATATCCAGTGCAATATTCCTGCCCTTGAGGATATCGGCTGTCAGATCAGTCGGGAACCCGTAGGTGTCATAGAGCAGAAAGAGTGTCTGGCCGGGAATCGTACCATCCTCACCCGCCTGGCCCACAGCTTCTTCAACAAGCTTCAGCCCCTTGTCGAGGGTTTTGATAAAGCGTTCTTCCTCAATACGAATCACCTGCTCGATATTGGCCTGATTTGCCTTCAACTCGGTAAAATGATCACCCATTTCATGCACCAGTGCATCCACCAGCTTGTAGATAAAAGCCTGATCCATACCCAACAGGCGCCCGTGCCGACAGGCACGGCGCAGAATACGACGCAGTACAAAACCCCTGCCCTCATTGGATGGCAATACACCGTCAGCCAGCAAAAATGATACGGACCGCAGGTGATCAGCCAGCACACGAAGCGACGCATCTTTTTCATCACTATCACCAAGTGCCACACCGGTCACATCGCAGGCGGCAGTAATCAGGTGATGGAAGAGATCAATATCATAATTGTTATGTACGCCCTGCAATACCGCGGCAATACGCTCCAGTCCCATGCCGGTATCCACGGATGGCCTGGGTAACGGGTTCAGCGTACCGTCAGCATCACGGTCATACTGCATGAATACCAGGTTCCATATCTCAATATACCGGTCACCATCCTCCTCCGGTGTACCCGGCGGGCCGCCCGCAATATCCTCACCATGGTCGTAAAAAATCTCGGAACATGGGCCGCACGGGCCGATGTCGCCCATGGACCAGAAATTATCCCTGGCGCCAATGCGTGCCAGTTTATCGGGAGCAACGCCGATATCGTTCAGCCATATATCAGCAGCTTCATCATCTTCCTCAAATACGGTCACAAACAACCGTTCGGAATCAAGTTTCAATTCATCGGTCAGAAACTCCCATGCATAACCAATCGCTTCTTTCTTGAAGTAATCGCCAAAGGAAAAATTTCCCAGCATCTCAAAGAAGGTGTGATGCCGCGCCGTATGCCCGACATTCTCCAGATCGTTATGCTTGCCACCTGCGCGCACGCATTTCTGGCTTGATGCGGCTGTTGAATATGGACGGTTTTCGTTGCCAAGAAATACGTTCTTGAACTGCACCATGCCGGCATTGGTAAACATCAGCGTTGGATCACCATGCGGCACCAGCGAACTGGAAGGCACCACTTCGTGCCCGTTCCGACTGAAATAATCGAGAAACCGCTGCCGAATCTCTGATGTTTTCACTTATCCCTCCGCCTTTTCGTCACTGTTCAAACAGCGCAGGATAGTAGCAGTATCATAGCCCTTGTTCCGCAAATAACGTGCATGACGTTGCCATATACGCTTATCCATAAAACGAAAGCCCTGCGGGTCGCGCCTGTTCAATAATGCACAGCATGCCGAAAAACTGTCAAACGAAGTCTGGATATCATCCAGCACATGCTCAATAGCGACATCCTTCACACCCTTCTGCCGCGCCTTGCGGGCTGCCAGCCAGGGAGCTTCACCCTTGCGCAGACGGGAGCGCAAAAATCCGGCGGCAAACCGTGCTTCGCTCAGATATCCGCCATCCTTTAACCGCACAAGCACACGTTCAACACAATCTGGAGGATATTCCCGCTGTCTGAATTTATTACGGATCTCAACCTCGCAGTATTCACGTCGTCCCAACAGACGTATGGCATAGGAAAATGCATCCTTATCCTGCTTTTTTACCACAGAGGACACAGAGGAAAACCGGCCATCTCAACACAAAAATCAGGGTTTGGAAAAATTAATACGCAGCGATGAAGCTTAAATCGCCGGGTGTCAGTAGCAGCTTGTCGAGTAAACAAACGCCCTTTCATTTTTCTGTTCTCTCTGTGTCCTCTGTGGTAGATATCAAAAACAGGCTATGCGGTTCCTTCCTGTGGAACGGGTGCATTCAGGCCAAGTTTATCCCTGAGTCTGGCCTCAATATCACCCATCATATCAGGATGCTCCTTGAGGAAAGTGATGGCATTATCACGCCCCTGCCCAATGCGCTCGGTACCAATGGCGTACCATGCCCCGCTTTTGTTGACCAGTTGGTGCTCCACGCCCATATCCAGCACTTCGCCTGCATGCGAGACACCCTCACCATACATAATAGAGAATCGCGCCTGTTTAAATGGCGGCGCCATCTTGTTCTTTAACACCTTGACCCTTGTTTCGTTACCCAGAACCTCATCACCCTTCTTGATCGCGCCGGTACGGCGGATATCGAGACGTACGGAGGCATAGAATTTGAGTGCATTGCCACCCGTTGTTGTCTCCGGATTGCCGAACATGACGCCGATCTTCATGCGTATCTGGTTGATGAAGATGATGGTGGTTTTGGAACGGGAAATCGAGCCGGTCAACTTACGCAACGCCTGGCTCATCAAACGCGCCTGCAAACCCATATGCGAATCTCCCATGTCGCCATCCAGTTCCGCCTTGGGGGTCAGCGCCGCCACCGAATCCACCACAATGATGTCCAGTGCACCGGAGCGTGTCAGCATATCCACCACTTCCAGCGCCTGTTCACCGGAATCCGGTTGTGAAACCAGCAGATCATCCACCTGCACACCCAGCTTGCCGGCATAGGTAATATCAAGCGCATGCTCCGCATCCACAAATGCTGCCGTGCCACCCAGTTTTTGGGCTTCGGCTACCGCATGTAACGCCAGCGTTGTCTTGCCGGAAGATTCCGGTCCATAGATTTCAATCACCCGCCCTCTGGGGTAACCGCCAACGCCCAACGCAACATCCAGTGCCAGACTGCCACTCGGAATCACGTCCACGGCAACCGTTGCTTGGTCACCCATACGCATCACCGTGCCTTTGCCAAACTGGCGTTCAATCTGTGACAGCGCGGTTTCCAGCGCCTTTTCTTTATCCGACATATTTATCCCCTCTTTTATCGTTCCTGGCCATCATTCCGTCAACTCAAACTCTTCCAGAACACGGTAGCGAGCGCCATCCCCGTGCAGCTCGGACTGGAACAAGGTCAACCTGTTTGCCACCCATTCTGCTTCCGGAGCCTGTGGTATTTCACCCAGCGTTTCAGCGGCAAGCGGCTCTGGAAACCCACGCCTTCGGGCCAATGTAATGTGGCCACTAAAGGGTTCTTCCTTCGCTGTCCGTTTGCGAAGCGTAGCACGCCCCGCTTGCCTGCAACAACGTGCGAATATCTTCAGGTGCCCTGCACGCGATGCATCCTCAACCCCCAGCCAGAATATGCGCGCACGCTGCTCACGGGGGAATACACCGGGATGCCCCAGTTTGAGTCCAACAGTTTTTGTTTCATCCGCGCATGCAGCCAGTGATTCAGCCAGCATATCCACATTCCGGCCCTGCACATCGCCAAAAAAGGCCAGTGTTAAATGCCAGTTCTGTTTGGGAATGTCGCGCCATTCACCGGCAGGCAGATGTAGGCAGGCGTCCTGCCACCATGCAGCGATTTCATCAATCACGGGCTCAGGTATTTCAATTGCCGCAAACAGACGCATGGCCGGATGATACCCGCAAACCTCATAAAAATATCCGGCATCATTACCACGGGAAGGGGACTATGCTATATTACTATCATGCGCGGAAGGAGAAGATGAATGCATATTGATTTCACATGGCTAAAGAATCAACTACGCATGGATTCCATATCCGATGAGGACAAAGCAGTACTGACGAAAATGATTGAGGTAGAATTCGTGCCGGAGAACATCCCCATTATTCATCAGGGAACATCGGTCATGAATCTTTATCTGTTGCGCTCCGGTAGCGTCACCATTACACAGAAACATGTGGAACATATCGTCACACTTGGCTCAAGGGAGGAGAGCAAAACTTTCGGCGAGATCAGTTTTTTTGGCGATGAAGCCGCCATCGCCAATGTGACCGCCGACAAGCCTTGTGAAGTGTATAAAATTTCCTGCAAGCATTTCCGCAAACTGATGCAGGAACATCCTGATCTGGCGCTGAAACTGATGGCATTTATTGTACGCAGCATGGGTGAAATCATCCGCCGCCAGGATTCCATCCGGGTTTAACTGCAAATATTTACCGCAAAGGACGCAAAGTTTCGCAAAGGAAAAACTTTGCGTCCTTTGCGGTAAGAAATGTTCTATCGGTTACCGGCGGAACTGCTGCCCCAACAAATAAATTTCACTGGATGATTTACGGCTTGCCGCGGGCTTGACCACGCGCAGGCTGGCGAACCAGCCGTCCATCTCCCGTTTGAACGCATCAAACCCCTCGCCCATGAAGCTCTTGAGAAGAAGGTGCCCACCATCGCGCAGATGATTAACAGCAAAATCCAGCGCCACATCGTTTAGACCCATCGTCCGCGCCTGATCCACCAGCTTGTTGCCACTCATCTCCGGAGCCATATCCGAGACCACCATATCCACCCGCCGCCCGGCCAGCG
>CAZJRL010000040.1:0-11858 GCA_964548425.1 uncultured Zetaproteobacteria bacterium
GCCTGGGCGTGGACTACGCGATTCACCTGTGCCTGCGCTACCGGGAACTGGAGGAAATGGGTATGACACCCGAAACAGCGCTGTGGCAATCGGTTCAGGACGTAGGTGGCTCACTGGTGCTTTGCGCCATCACTACCGCCGTCGGTTTTTACTGTTTTGTGCCAACCGCCTACACTGGCATCTCCGAACTGGGTATCATCTCGGGTACCGGCATGTTCATCAGTCTGCTGGCCACCCTGACACTGCTTCCCTCCATTTTATGTGCCTGGCCACAAAAAAATGGAGGGACGTTGACCGCAGGTAACGTGAGAACGCTGCCACAATGGTTTGCAACGCTTATCCGCTATTTCGGCCAGCATAAACGCATCATCCGCGCCATTGTGTTGCTCATCGGCATCGGCGCCATATCCATGCTTCCGCGGTTAACATTCGACTACAATCCCATCAACCTGCGCGACCAACACAGTGAATCGGTCATCGCCTATAAGGACCTGATTGCCCGCCATACCATTTCTCCATCCAGTATCATGGTGATGACCCGGAATGCGGGTAAGGCACGTGAAATGGAACAACGTATTGGCAAGCTCCCATCCGTAGACAAAGCTATTTCCATCTTTGATTTTATTCCACAGGGTCAAAGCGACAAACTGGATTTGATTGACGATATGTCGCTAATCCTCGGGCCGGATGTATCTGAAAATACTGACGTGCCACCCACAATCCCCGAGCGAATCGCGAGCATGCATAAACTGGATTATTCCCTGACTGAATATTTGCACGCCATCCCCACCGGAAAGACAGATGCATTCCGGACGCTGCATGAAACACTCAGCGCCTTTATTGGCAAGGTGGATAAGAAAGGGGACAGTATACTTTCTTCCAGGCGGAGCCTGAACGGAAAAAGTATACTGTCCCCTTTTTATCCTCAAGCCGCCACCATTGCCGAACTTGAAACCAGCCTGCTGGCCACCCTTCCCGCTACGCTTTCCTTCCTGCGCACCGCCCTGCAGGCCCGGGTGATTACCATGAGCAGTATTCCGGAATCACTGCATCGACGCTGGGTCAGCCCGGATGGCACGTACCGGATTGAAGTCACGCCAAAAGAGAATCCCGGTAATATCCATGCCCTGCGCCACTTTGTGGCCGATGTCCGTACCCTCGCGCCGGATGCGACGGGCGGCCCGGTATTCACGCTGGAAGCCGGCAATGCCGTGATTCGCGCCTTCCGCCAGGCATCGGCCACGGCACTGCTGCTTATTGCCTTCCTCCTTGTCCTTCTACTGCGCAGCGTAAAAGACGCCCTGCTGGTTCTGTTACCACTGCTGCTTGCGGGTGCGCTGACCGGAGGCGTTGCCGTTCTGCTCGGCATACCGCTCAATTTCGCCAATGTCATCGCCCTGCCGCTACTTCTGGGCATCGGTGTGGATAATGGCATCCACATGGTTCAGCGCTTCCGTTTCATGCAGATGAAGGGCACAACTGACCATAATCTGTTGGCTACCAGTACATCAAAGGCTGTCACCTTAAGCGCACTCACCACCATATGCGGTTTCGGCAATCTTTCCTTTTCCTCACATCAGGGCACGGCCAGCATGGGCCAGTTGCTGACACTGGGTATCAGTTTCACTCTGATTTGCACACTGTTTGTTCTTCCGGTATTTCTCAATCACTTCGCAGCCAGAAGACAAAAGGCAGATTTATGAAAACCCTCGTCACCGGGGCTTCCGGCTTTGTCGGTTCAGCCATCGTGCGTCAATTGCTCGATGCCGATCACAGCGTACGTGTATTGCTGCGCCCCAACAGCCCGAAGGACAATATTGCGGGTCTGGACGTGGAAACTTCCATTGGAGATTTGACTGACACCTCATCATTGAAACAGGCCGCTAACGGTTGTACAGCTCTCTTCCACGCCGCGGCGGATTACCGTCTGTGGGCGCCGCATCCGCAGAGCATGTATGCGACCAATGTGGATGGCACGCGCAATATCATGCAAGCCGCACTGGATGCGGGCATTGAGCGCATCGTCTACACCAGCAGCGTAGCCACGCTGGGGCTCAATCAGGATGGCACGCCTGCCGGTGAAGAAGCGGCCTCATCTCTCGATCATATGATCGGCCATTACAAACGCTCGAAATTCATGGCTGAAGCTATCGTCAAAGATATGGTGGCCGTGGAAGGCCTCCCCGCTGTCATCGTGAATCCGTCCACGCCAGTTGGTCCGCGCGACATCAAGCCGACGCCCACAGGCAAGATGATTCTCGATGCCGCACGCGGACGTATGCCCGCCTATGTGGATACGGGGCTCAATATCGTACATGTGGATGATGTTGCCACGGGCCATCTGCTGGCGCTGGACAGAGGAACGATCGGAGAGCGCTATATCCTCGGTGGAGAAAATATGAGTTTGAAAGACATTTTGTCACGAGTTGCAGCAATCACAAATCGCAAGCCTCCGCGCATTTGCCTGCCACATAATGCCGTGCTTCCCCTGGCATGGATTGCACAATCCCTTGCGCGGATTTTCCCGGGAACAGGCCAACCCATGATGACCGTGGATGGCGTACGCATGGCAAAAAAACACATGTTTTATTCCTCCGTCAGGGCCGAACAGGAGCTTGGTTACATGCACCGTCCCGCCATCGAGGCCCTTCGCGATGCCGTAGTCTGGTTCCGCAAACACGGCCATCTTTCATAAAGGAGAATATACCCGCTTCCTCCCTTGATACACATCAATGCACCCATAAACACAGCGGTTAGAAAGCGATGCATATCATTTCGCCTTGCTTGTTCATAAATCGCCGTGATGATTGATTCGGGCTTTCAACCCTCACCCTTCGGGCGTCCAGACGGCCTGTAATTTTTGTGGTCCGGGTTTTCAGCCCCCGGGAATCATGCCGGACATTGGCGCGATCATTTATGCATCATGCGAGCCAGGAGACAGGCATGGAAAACATCAGTACCGTACTTACCCGTGAGCATCGTGCCTGTGACAACCTGATTGATGTGTTCGAGGACTCGGTGGCACAACGCCACTGGGATGAGGCCGGTAATCTTTTTTCTGACTTTTCGACCTGTATGGAACGCCACCTGAACAAGGAAGAAGAAGTGCTTTTTCCTGCTATGGAGAAGACAACGGGAACGGGTATGGGGCCTGTTCAGGTTATGCGCAGGGAACACGAAGATATGCGCAAGCTGTTCAGCGCAATCAGGGAAGACATCACAAAGCGGCAAAGCGAGCACTGTCTGGGATTGACGGATACCTTGCTGATGCTGATTCAGCAGCATAACCTCAAGGAAGAAAACATCCTCTACTCCATGGCTGACCAGATACTTGCCGGTGAACAGGATGAAATCATAGCGCAATTCATCGCCCGGGATGAGGGAAACTGATTGTCCATGAATTTTTCAAGAGGCTCTATAAATCCGGAACAGTTTCTTGATGTCAACCAGCTTGAACCGCCGGAACCGATGGAACGCATTCTTTCAGCTATTGATGCGCTTGCGCAGGGCTTCTATTTGCGTATATGGATACACCGTGAACCGTTTCCGCTTTATGATATTCTGGGACGGGAAGATTTCTCCCACACTATCCGGCCGGGACAGCACAGCGCCTTTGAATTGTTCATCTGGCATAGCCAGGACGAAATAGCGCGTAATTTTGTACAGGACATCTTGCAGGGTAATTCAAGCTAATGGCGCATGCTCCCGGCCTGGCTATGGAGCAAGCGCCGCCGATCTCCGTACCGCTCCGTTTCTTTCTTAGCGCGCCGCTTTTCGGAGTCGTAGCGGCCACTGTCCTGATCATCTCCGGTCCCGGCATCCTGTCCATGCGCTGGACGCCTGCAACGCTGGCACTGACCCATCTGGTGACCCTGGGTTTCATCACCATGACCATGATGGGCGCTCTGCTGCAAATGATGCCGGTGATCGCCGGATCTCCGACATGGAGGCCTCGTCTGGCCAGTGCCGTGATTCATTCACTTTTATGTCTGGGTATCGCAGCACTGGGTGGTGGTCTCTGGCTTGATCATGCCGGCCTCATGCAGTTTGCCCTGCTTATGCTGGCCATGGCACTGATATTTTTTCTGGCGACCATGACATTGAGTCTGGTGCGGTCAAGGGTGCACAGTTCAACCGTGAGCGGCATGCGTCTGGCTGTTTTCTCCCTGGCAATTACGCTTGCCTTTGGTCTGGGAATCGGTGCAGAACATATCTGGCAGTTTCAAACACATGTGGTCCATTCCTGGACGAACGTACACCTGGCCTGGGCTCTGATCGGCTGGGTGGGGCTACTGATCCTTAGCATTGCCTATGAAGTTGTCCCGATGTTCCAACTGACACCGCCCTATCCCGTATGGATGCAACGCTGGCTGAGTAAAGCGATGCTCGCTGTTTTGATATTGTGGACGGGTGCCTATCTTGTGGCCATGCCCGGCTGGATTCTCACGCTGCTCGGCCTGTGTATGGCGGCGGTGTTCATTTGTTTCGCTACCACAACGCTCTACCTGCAGTACCACCGCAGACGCCGCGCCAACATTACCCTGAACTTCTGGCGTATTGGCATGTTCAGTCTTCTCGCCAGTGTTTTTCTCTGGATCAGCGGCCGGTTTCTGCCGGTACTGAACAGTTGGCCACACTATGATTTATTGCTCGGAACCACATATATTGCCGGATTCGCCGTGTCGGTGATCAATGGCATGCTCTACAAAATCGTACCCTTCCTGGTCTGGTTTCATCTGCAAAGCCGGCACATACATCAGGCCGGACTTCCAACGGTGAAGGAAATCATTCCGGACCGGCGCGCATACCATCAAATGCTTGTTCATTTGTCAGCGCTTCTGTTGCTTTCAGCAGCAGTCATTTGGCCGAAATGGTTGACGTATCCCGCCGGGGTCCTGTTCGCTACTTCATTCCTGTTTCTGGCAGCCAACCTGATCAATGCCAGCCGGACATATATACAAACCGCCGCAAGTCTTGATGACCCCATAGCTTAGAAAAACGGATTAGCACATATCTGCATCGTCATTACCCGGACACCGGTTTCACTCCCCGAGTGTTGCGTCCGGACGTCCGGCAGGGGAGGGTCTACGCATGAAGATCACTGTTTCATTCGCTCTGCTGGCGGGTCTGGTACTTTTGACGATTCTCATCGCCTGGCAGGGTTTTGGTGAAGTAGCAGGCACACTCACCACAGCAGGCCCGGGTCTGCTTGTGGTCACTGCGTTCCATCTCATTCCGATGCTGGCCAATACGGTGGCCTGGCGCTATCTGTTCCAGCCGGCGGATCGTTTGTCCGGCAGCAAACTGCTCATCGCACGCTGGGTCGGGGAATCGGTTAACAGTCTGTTACCGGTTGCCCAGGTGGGTGGAGAACTGGTCAAGGCCCGATGGATTATGCCGCACGGGATTGCCGGTCGTATTGCAGGCGCAAGCGTTGTGGTTGACCTCACCATCACCGTACTTACCCAGATCATCTTCACCATCATCGGGCTGACACTTCTGATCCTGCGCCTTGGCCGCGACGACATCATCATTCCCGTTATCACGGGAACCGCGATCATTTCACTGCTGCTGACCGCTTTCTACATTGCCCAGCGCAAGGGTATGTTTGAAAAAGCAGCTTATCTGATTGAACGCATCGCGGGCGGCCGCGAATGGCTCAGCCTGTCCGGAGGCGCCGCAACGCTGGACCAGGCCATCCATGCCATGTACCGGCATCGGGGGCAACTGGCGGCAGCTTCGGCATGGCGGCTTCTGGGGTGGATGCTGGGAACCGGCGAGGTATGGCTCATGATGTATTTTCTGGGATTTCCAGTCAGTATAATGGATGCCCTGCTGCTGGAGAGTCTCGGTCAGGCAATACGCGCCGCGGGATTCATCATTCCCGCCTCGCTCGGTATTCAGGAAGGCGGGTTTCTACTCCTCGGCGCAGCACTTGGCATTCCACCACATACTGCGCTGGCTCTTTCTCTGGGCAAGCGTGTGCGTGAATTATTGCTGGGATTTCCCGGTCTGGCGTTCTGGCAATTCAGGAGAGGTCGGCATCTGTGGAAACAGCACCGGCAATCAACCATGCAATCCGGTAAGAGGCAAGCAGCCACAAACGACTCGTAGTCGGTAACATTAATTCCGGATAAAGCACTGCTGTGCCAGACGGATCGGCCAGGGTGCAAGGAGGCAAAGTCTGGTGAATTTAAATAAACAACAGGCAACGTCGGCGGATCTCGTTTGGGGTGCAATCCTGCGGGACGGGCTCTTATGAACAAAACACGCTTTATTGCCCATGCCGCCAAACGGCTGTTTGACCACAAGGCACTGTACGCCCAACTGATTGTCACGCGCGATTGCAATCTTTCCTGCACCTATTGCAATGAATATACACCCGGGGCCGCGCATGTGCCGACTACCGTATTAAAGCAACGCATCGACAGACTGGATGAACTGGGTGTCCTGGTATACGACATTCTGGGCGGCGAACCGCTCATGCATCCGGAACTTGCGGCGCTGGTCGCTCATATCAAACGCAAACAGGGCGGCGCCAATCTGGTCACTGTGATCAGCAATGGTTTTCTGCTCAACGGGAATATCATTGATGCGCTGAATCATGCGGGACTGGATCTGATGCAGCTCAGTGTGGATTCGGTAAAACCCGGATCGCAGTCCATGAAATCACTGAAAAGCCTGCTACCGAAACTGAACATTCTGGCCGAACGCGCCCGTTTTACGGTCAAGGTGCAGACGGTGCTGACACCGGAAACCGCCAGGGAATACGATGCATTCCGGCAATTGCTGGCCGATTTTCCATTCGACTTCAGCTTTTCTTTTCTGCATGAAGCAGGCGGAAAAATTGCCATCACTGGACAGGAATACGTTGACCTGTTTGACCGTCATCGCTTATGGGGCGGCATGCATTTGTATCAGCAGGATGCACGCGCATTGCTGGAAGGGGATTTGAACCGCCCGTGGCAATGTCTGGGGGGATCCAAGTTTCTCTATGTCAACACCAACGGCCATATCCAGTGGTGCAGCCAGCAAACAGGCGCGGATATTCCGTTAAAAGACGCCACCACGGATGACCTGCATGCCGCCCATGTGCATAAACCGTGTGAGGCGGGTTGCGCCATCGGTTGCGCCCGGCTTGTTTCACATGCGCTGGGCAAACCGCTCAAAAGCATCAGAACCGGAATTGCCACACTGACAGGCATTCAAAACTAGACATCATGGCTACACCACGATCAGGCTACGGCAGCAAACGGGCACAGATGCCCCAGCCCGAATTCACATATTTGATGCTCAAAGCATTTCTTCACCTCCATTTCATTCTTGCCCGGCATCGTATACGATATCCTGGCAAGGGAACGGTAAGAGATAGTGTTCCCGATCAGAATATAACCCGGAGAAGAAATGCAGGAACACGAACACCCCGCCGCTGAACATGTCATACCCGATCGATTCAACAGCCATCCCTATCTTGATATCCTGGATTCATCGCCGGCAGAGCAGTTGTGTCTGATACAGAATACCGCTATACAGGATATGCACGCCTCTGCGGAATGCCATTATCCGGATGAAGCCTGTGGCCTGCTGTTGGGTAAACTGACGGATAAAGGCTGGCTCATTGATGAAGGCCGCGAGGTGCCCAACCTCAATACCGAAAGATCCGCAGACCGTTTTATTCTGGACCCGGAAGCATATCGGGCGGTGGATCGTGAATTGCGCGGTACGGGCCGTGAAATTATTGGTATCTACCACAGCCATCCGGACTGCCCGGCCAAACCTTCGCCGACCGATCTTGCCAATGCATGGGACAGCTTTGCCTACATCATTGTCAGCACTTACAAGGGCCGGGCCGTAGACACTCAATGCTGGGTATTGAATATGAAAGGCAATCAGTTCCAGACAGTCGCTGTGCAAGACTTACACCCGCATATTGCATGAAGGATTCGGAATTCAGGGTCGTGATGGCACAGCAGGGCGATCGTTTGGACGCAGGAGCATAGCTGTAGCTATGGTTCAAGACCAAACGGTCGCGATGCAAAGCCAGCGCAGCCTGAAACCGAACAGGACAAACCGTAACTATGGGCAAAGAAAGAAAAATCCGGGCGACACCTTGATACAACATGCCATTTAATCCATATGTCATCCGCCTTCGTGCAATATGCGGGCTAGCAGCAACTGCGTGAATCAGAACACCGTTGCTGCTAGTGTCCTGTCCCGTTAAAGAGCATACCATCAGAGCCACCCCCAAAGCGCCAAGGCGAGGAGAGAAATTTGGTAAATCCAAATGAATGACGAGCAACGGTGGACGGCCTCATTTGGGGTGCAGCCCTGCGGGACAGGCCCTGATTAAAAGATGACGACACGCACCCTGATCCTCATAAGCAGCACTCTTCTCGTTTCATGCATGGCAGCGACACCGCCTCCGACACCTGCTACCTCCGGGAAACCTGTTCAGATACAGACGCCCATATCCGAGCTGGATACCGGCTTCCTGTACCTGGCGGCTGAAGATGCGCTGCAAAATAATAATCCCGCGTTGGCCATCCGTTTTCTTGAAGCCCTGGTCAGCAAAGACAAGTCAGCCATCCATCCACGCATCCAGTTGGCGGAATTGTTCCTGCAGCATGGCCAGCCGCAGAAAGCACAAAAACAGGTGGATGCACTTCTGGGCATGCGTGGTCTGGCACCTGAAATTGTGGAAAAAATACGCCTGCTTCATGCCCGGATACTAACCATGAACGGAAAGCACGCTGAGGCCATTCAGATATTGCAGCAGATGTTAAAGAAAAATTCTGAATCGTTTACAGCGCGTATGCTACTGATACGTCTGATGGAAAAAGAAGGACGGTTTGATGCAGCACACCGGATTATTCACCAGGGCCTCCGGTCCGGTGCGTACATTCAACTGTACCACATTGATATCGAGCTTTACATGCATCAGGGAGAATTAAAGAAAGCCAGGCGCTCTCTGGAGGCATTGCACAAACTGACACCTGATCAATCCGGGCCCGTCCTGATGCTCAGCCGTCTGGCATTGCGTCAGAAAGATATTATTGAGGCTGAAGAGGTACTCCGGAAATTCCTGGCCGGACACCCCGGGAGCCTAAGTGTAAGCAACGCGCTTGGCCGGCTTCTGGTGCAACAGAAACGGGGCCGGGAAGCCGTTGCTGTCTATGAAGACATTTCCCGAAAAACCGGAGGAAACACTGGGGTCCTGACTGCACTTGGCCTGCTGTATTACCAGCAAGGAGATTACCGCCATGCTGCCGACCGCTTCCGCCAGGTACTGGACAAACACGCTTCAAGCCAGGCCCGGTTCTATCTGGCTGCCAGCCTGGAAGCTATGGGCAAGAAAACCGAGGCGGAAAAGATTTACCGTCAAATCAGACACGATAGCGCGAGTTACACGGATGCCCAGTTACGGCTGGCTGCCATAGATTTGCAGGCCGGACAAACCGATGCCGCATTATCCCGGATTCGCAGTGTGATCCGGGGAACCCCCAAAGCGGGGAATGCCTATGCCCTGCTCTCATCCGCATTATTGCACCAGAAAAAATACCGTCAGTTACTCCTGGAAACAGAAACGGCTTTAGGGCTTGCGGAAGTTCCAGTGCAACTGCTGTTCAATCGTGCCGCGGCCTTCGAAGGTTTGAAACAATATGAGAAAGCAGCAGAGCAAATCCGGAAACTGTTCGTCATCGAGCCCGATAATATCGAAGCACTGAATTTTCTCGGTTATCTCTATGCCGAACAGGGCATTCGCCTGGATGAAGCCAAAACCCTGATCCTCCGCGCCCTGAAACAGAGACCTGGCAATGGTTATTATCTCGATTCTCTGGCGTGGGTACATTACAAACGCGGAGAATATAACAAGGCACTGTCCCTTCAGCGCAAAGCCGTTGGTGCAATTCCTGACGATCCGGTTATGGAGGAACATCTGGGTGATATTTTGTGGAAAACAGGAAAGCCGGATGCAGCGCGGGCCGCATGGAAAAAATCCCTCGGACTGGGGCATGAACATGCAAACATCATCCGGCAGAAAATCGACACAGGTCTGTGATAAAAGCCGTTCCTGCTGCCGTATTCATCGTGTCCGCTCTGCTGCTGCCGGCATGTGCCAGTCTGACCACCGACACATCCTTCCATACCGGACCATCATCCATGATTGGGCCCTATCACCAGGTGACGGCAAGAATTCTGGTCATGGAACCCAAGCATGTCTGGCAGGCCATGATGGACTGGCAATCCGAACAGTCCGGTAAAGGAAAAATACGCATTGTCCATGCCGTGAGCGGACGCATCGTGGAATTTCTCTGGCGCCATGATGAAATGTGGCTGCGTGACAATCAGGCCGGGAGCCCGAAATGGCGTCTCACAAGCAAAGAGGAACTGGCATCCCATGGCATGGTCATCAGCCCGCAGGAATTATCCGAATTCCTTGGCGGCCATGTGCCATCAGGCTTCCATGCACAAGGGCTGAACCGGTGGACCATTCAGCGTAAACGCAGCCATGTTCGCGTAGAATGGAATGCACAAAAAAAGCGCCTGATCTTCAGCGATATCCGCCATGGGCGCAAGGCCACCCTGATTATTCTGGATCAGCAGCGCCGGAACCAGGCAGGAAAACCTTGTATGTTTTGCATAAGGCCTCACGGGTAAAAAAATAAAAGTGGTTAAACTGCCCGCGCCCGCCAAAATTAACCTTCACCTTGCGGTAACCGGAAAAACTGCTAATGGCTATCATACGCTGGATACCAGTTTTGCATATGTGGATGTAAGCGATACCCTCTTCATCGAGCACGCAAAGGGTCTGCATGTAACATGCTCTGATCCGGGCCTGAATACCCGGGACAATCTGGTCTTTCGCGTACTGGAAGGCATGCGCAGCGCCTTTAACGTAACACAGGGATTGAAGGTGCATATTAAAAAAATACTGCCCGTGCGGGCCGGACTGGGTGGTGGCTCATCTGATGCGGCAACCGCGATTATAACCGCCAACGGTCTGTGGGGACTACATCTGGACAACAAGGCTCTGATCGAATTTGCTACGCCATTTGGTGCGGACATCCCCTGCTTTCTGTTTGGCCGGGCCAGCCGGGCAACCGGGGTGGGTGAACAGCTGGAACCTCTGGTCTCCAATATCGCGGGCACACACCTGGTGCTCGCCCATCCTGGCACCGGCCTTTCAACAGCGGATGTGTTTTCCTGCTATGACAGCATGCAGCTTCACCATACGGTTCAATTGACCCGTTCAGGAGCGAAAGATACCATCCGCGCCGGTTCCACGAAGGTTGAAAATATGCACTTCCCTCTGGGAGACAATGTATTGGAAGACGTGGCCTGCGGGATGTGCCCGAAGTTAGCCGCGCTTTTGGAATATATGCGCCATCAGGTAAAGTGCGCCTGGATGAGCGGTAGTGGTACTGCCTGCGTAGCTCTGGCTGAAAATGTGGAGGATACACACAGGCTGGTACGCAACTTAAGGCAGGAAAAACTTGCGGCATGGACCCATGCCGGAACCGTCCTGATCCGCCACCCCCTGTATGGAACGGGTCAAAACCGGATGATTGGGGCGTAGCCAAGTGGTAAGGCAACGGGTTTTGATCCCGTCATGCGCAGGTTCGAATCCTGCCGCCCCAGCCAGACAGATGGGAAGACAGGGTGAGAACTACAGGTTCGACCCGAGTACATCGTGCGAGGGAACGAACGGAAGCGAGGTCGGCCCCGAAGGGGCGAAGTGCAACGTGCCGAGTAATCCTGCCGCCCCAGCCATATTTTTTTGTTGATGTGCGTGGCTGTTCAAATGCCGCAAACAAGGAGCGTACCACGATGATGGAAGAACGCCTTCGCCTCTTCTC
>CAZJRL010000041.1:0-11759 GCA_964548425.1 uncultured Zetaproteobacteria bacterium
GCGCGCTGGGTATGCCGGATGGTCAAATCGTCCAGCGGGTATGGTTGCCCGCTGCATGGTCATCATTGCTGACAGGGTTGCTACTGGGCATGGCGCGGGCGCTTTCGGAAACGGCACCGATTCTGTTTACAGCTACGGTGTTTTCCGGCGTCACCTGGCCGAACTCATTATTTTCGCCCGTTACCAGTCTGCAAACACACATTTTTTATCTGGCGCAGGAGGGTGCAAATGTACAGGCTGTGAATATTGCCTGGGCAACGGCGGTGATTCTGGTCGTACTGGTGACAGTGTTCAGTTTCAGTGCCTCGGCGCTGCGAAAAATCAGGGTATAGATGAATACAAAGAAAAAAACAACGGATATATTGACAGGCGTAACACAGACTGCGGCCGGAAACGACACGGATAAATCCAGCCTGCAAGTATCGGGTCTGGAACTCAGCCTTGGTGGGAAAAGCATTCTTCAGGACATCTCGTTTAATCTGACGGAACATGGGATGAATATCCTGATTGGCCCGTCCGGCGCTGGCAAAAGCACGTTGCTCAGGTGTCTGAATCAATTGCATACAGATTGGCAGGGTGAGATACGCATCATGAATCATCATGCCCGGCGGTGGCCGGGGGGCGCGGATGCCCTGCGCTGCCGGGTTGGACTGATTGCGCAGAAACCGGCTGTTTTCCCCTGCTCGATTGAAAAGAACGTGGCATTCGGTCTGCATGGCAGGGCGCATAAACATCCTCCTGCGGACCTTGTCGAACAGGTGTTGCGACAGGCCGCGCTCTGGGATGAAGTCAAAGACCGGCTGCATGATGATGCGGTCACCCTGTCCATCGGTCAGCAGCAACGTCTGTGCATCGCACGTGCACTGGCGCTTTCTCCATCCATGCTGCTTCTCGATGAACCCACCGCATCACTGGATCCGCATTCCAAACAGTTGATAGAAATAGCGTTACTGCAACTGGCGGAAACCATGCCTCTACTGTGCGTCACCCACGACATTGAACAGGCACAACGTTTTGGCGGACAGGTTATTTTCATGTGTGACGGGCGCATCATCGAAACCGGTTCCGCCAGTATATTATTCAGCCACCCGGAGCGGTTGGAAACCCGTGAATTTCTGCGCTGGACCACTTGTGATTGTGGCTAAGCGAACGTACCCTGTATCATCGCAGAAATTCCATTATTATTTATCAGTTTTGTCGCACCATCGCTTGCGTGTTAGCTTACGGCATTATACTCATTAACAACCCGGCAAGTCGTTAGATGGGCAGCCCACTGCCCTAATATATTATGGCTTTATTCATGTTGTTATTCGTAGTTAAAGGCGTGTAGGAGCAGGTAATCCCATGTTTAAAGTTCTGACCAAAGTATTCGGTAGCCGCAATGAGCGGATTCTGAAAGAAATGTACCCCGTTGCAGAGAAAATCAACGCACTCGAGGGCCAGATACAGGCCTTGTCCGATGAGGAACTGGCAGCTAAAACTATAGCATTCAAGGAGCGGGTGAGTCAGGGGGAGAGTCTGGATAACCTGCTGCCGGAAGCATTTGCCGTAGCCCGTGAAGCAAGCCAGCGCGTGCTTGGTATGCGCCCCTTTGATGTGCAGCTCATCGGCGGCATGATTCTGCACAACGGCCTGATTTCCGAGATGAAAACCGGCGAAGGTAAAACCCTGATGGCTACCCTGCCGGTATATCTGAACGCACTTTCAGGCAAGGGAGTGCATGTCGTTACGGTTAACGACTACCTTGCCAGCCGCGATGCCGAATGGATGGGGCGCTTGTACAGTTTTCTGGGATTAACAACCGGCGTGATTGTGCATGGTTTGGATAATGATGCGCGCCGTGAAGCCTATGCCGCTGACATTACCTACGGCACCAATAATGAGTTCGGCTTCGATTATTTGCGTAACAACATGGCCTTTGGCAAGGAAGAACTGGCACAGCGCGAATTGAACTTTGCCATCGTGGATGAAGTAGATTCGATTCTGATTGATGAGGCGCGCACACCGCTGATTATTTCCGGCCCCGCCGAGCAGGCAGGCGACCTCTACCAGAAGGCGGATGCCATCATCAAGCAGTTGAATGCTGATGATTACGAAAAGGATGAAAAAGACAAGGCTGTTTCTTTCACCGAAAAGGGTATGGGACATGTTGAGGACCTGTTCCGCGAAGCAGGTCTGATGCCTGAGGGTAACCTCTATGATCCCGAAAATGTTAACCAGATTCACGCGGCAACCCAGTGCCTGCGGGCCAATACCCTGTTCACCCGCGAAGTGGATTACATCGTTCGCAACAATGAAGTTGTCATTATTGATGAATTCACCGGTCGCATGATGCCGGGACGACGCTATTCCGATGGCCAGCATCAGGCGCTGGAAGCCAAGGAAGGCGTAGAGGTGCAGCCGGAGAATCAGACTCTGGCCAGTGTCACCTTCCAGAATTATTTCCGCATGTACGGCAAACTGGCAGGCATGACGGGCACGGCCGACACCGAAGCTGAAGAATTCCAGAAGATTTACAAACTGGAAGTGGTCATCGTTCCAACCAACCAGGAAATGATACGTGATGATAAACCAGACCTGATTTATCGGGATCAGGAAGATAAATATGAA
Source organism: uncultured Zetaproteobacteria bacterium (assembly GCA_964548425.1). Classification (GTDB taxonomy): domain Bacteria; phylum Pseudomonadota; class Zetaproteobacteria; order Mariprofundales; family Mariprofundaceae; genus JAUZQZ01. The sequence goes on from CAZJRL010000041.1 coordinate 2,611, forward strand.
GCCATTATCGAAGACATCATCTCCACCCACCAGACCGGTCAACCGATTCTGGTGGGTACGATTTCAATCGAAAAATCGGAACACATTTCCGACCTGCTGAAGAAACAAAACATTCCGCATGAAGTGCTGAATGCCAAACATCATGAACGTGAGGCGGAAATTGTGACGCAGGCAGGCCGCAAAAACGCCGTCACTATCGCCACCAATATGGCGGGCCGGGGCACGGATATCATGCTGGGCGGCAATCCGGACATGCTGATTGCACAATTACCGGCAAAACTCTCTGAAGATGAACGGGAAAAGAAAGCTGCGGAAATCCGCGCCATGTGCAAAGCGGAGCATGTGGAGGTGGTTGAAGCCGGAGGTTTACACATTATTGGTACGGAACGGCACGAATCCCGCCGCATTGACAATCAGTTACGCGGACGATCCGGGCGTCAGGGCGATCCGGGCTCAACACGTTTCTACCTGTCACTGGAAGATGATCTCATGCGCATCTTTGGCGGTGAGAAGATGCAGGCCATGCTGACCAAGATGGGCTTTGAAAAGGGTGAGGCCATTGAACACCCATGGGTTACCAAAGCCATTGAGAATTCACAAAAGAAGGTGGAAGGCCGCAATTTCGATATCCGCAAACAGTTGCTGGAGTATGACGACGTGATGAACCAGCAGCGTGATGTGATTTATTCTCAACGCCGCGAACTGCTGGAAGCCGATGATGTACGCGATGTCATTGAGGACATGCGGCGCGATTTTGTGGCTACACTGGTGGAGCGCCACATGTCTGCACAATCCTACGCTGATAACTGGGATCTGCAGGGTCTGCATGACGAACTGCTGGAGCAACTGACGCTTGATGTGCCGGTACAGGCATGGGTGGATGATGATGTGCAGGATGCAAGCAGCATGACAGACCGCATTTGTACGGCGCTGGCCGATATGATGATGGAAAAAGAAGCCCTGGTTGGCGAAGAACAGATGCGTGGATTCGAGAAGTTTCTGGTTCTGCAGATGCTGGATCAGCACTGGAAGGATCACCTGTTGGCTATGGACCATCTGCGCCAGAGCGTGGGGCTGCGTGGCTATGCACAGAAGCAGCCGTTGCAGGAATACAAGCGCGAATCCTTCGAGATGTTCGCCGCTATGCTCGGGCGTATCCGTCTGGAAACCATGCTGGCATTGCATCATGTGCAGGTGGAGCAACCGGTTCCGATCGAGGAACCCCGGCAATCCACACCGATGCAGTTCAGCCACGGGGATGAAGTGGAGGAAGAAACACCGCAAACCTACCGCCGCACTCAGCCCAAGGTGGGCCGAAACGATCCGTGCCCCTGTGGTTCAGGCAAGAAATACAAACAATGTCACGGCAAACGCAAGGCGGCCTGAGCGTATCATGATGATTACCACAAAGGCACCAAGATACAAAGTAAATCAAGATATGCAGGGCTTGCCTGAATCATATTTTTCCTTCGTGCCTTCGTGTCTTCGTGGTGGATTTTGATGGCGGTCAACCCGCCGAAACCAGCCCCTCCGTTGCCCGTTCCGGGATTTCGGGTTGGCACGGCATCGTGTGGCGTTAAATCACCGGAACTCAAAGGCAAGCGGCAGGATGTTACGCTGATTGTGTCCGATGTACCCTGCCATGCGGCGGGCGTGTTCACGCAGAACAGATTTCGCGCCGCGTGCGTGGATATGGGCCAGACCACCATCGAAACAAACGGCGAAAACATTCGTTGCATTGTCGCCAACAGTGGTAATGCCAATGCCGGCGTTGGCAAGATGGAGCGGGTGTGGTCGCAACAATTGATTGAGGCCGGGGCAGACGCCGCAAAGGTTGATGTCGATAAAGTGCTATCTTCTTCAACAGGTGTCATCGGCACACCGTTCCCCATTGAACGCATTGGCGCGGGCATGCACGAAGCCGCCGATTCGCTCAATCCCGCCAACTGGGAAGTGGCTGCCAATGCGATTCGTACCACGGACACCTTCGCCAAATGGTCTTCCCGCAAGGTGGGTGATTACACCATGACCGGCATTGCCAAGGGTTCCGGCATGATTCACCCTAATATGGCCACAATGCTGGCTTTCATCGTCACCGATGCACCACTTTCCGCTATGCAACTGCAACCGATGCTGAAACGGGTTGCAGACCGTTCGTTCAACTGCATTTCAGTGGATGGGGACACCTCCACCAATGATACGCTTTATTTGCTTTCTAATGGTAGCGGTCTTGGCCATGCGCCGCTGGATGATACGTCTGAATTTGAACAGACACTAACAGAACTCTGCATTGAACTGGCGCAAATGATCGTGCGCGATGGCGAGGGTGTATCGAAATTCGTGACCATTGAAGTGGCAGGCGCAGCCAGCGAAGAAGATGCCCGCACCGTCGGACGTGCTATCGCAACATCGCCATTGGTCAAAACCGCTTTTGCCGGTTCCGATGCCAACTGGGGGCGTATTTTATCGGCGATCGGCAATGCCGGCGTAAAAATTGACCGCAAGCGCATTGCCCTGGCTGTCAACGATGTGCGCATGCTGGAGAATGGCAATCTTTTGTCCGATTACCGCGATGAAGATGGCATGGCCGTATTCGCACAGGATGAATTTACGCTGCATGTAAACCTTGGCATGGGCAACGCTTCCGCCACGGTATGGACCGGCGATCTGACGCATGAATACATCCGCATCAATGCGGAGTACCGCACCTGAGGTCTAGAGGTGAATCTGTAGGAATTAGCAGCGTTGTTTACAGAATTTCCGTAATGAGGAGGTCCTGTAAGTACAGTCGTCAAAAAGGACGTTGAACGATACTGTTCATGGATATGGACATTCAAACTATTTCCCTCATTGCCGCTTTTAATAGAAGCGGAGAATTACTCTTACTCAAGCGGTCTAATGATGTGCATTGCGGTGGGCTGTGGTCCTTCCCCGGTGGCAAGGTGGAAGAAGGTGAAACACCTCTGGATGCCGCCAAACGGGAACTGACCGAGGAAACAGGTCTGACAGGGCAAAACTGGCGGCCATTGGGTGAATATCAACATGCTTACCCGGATCGAATCCTTCATTTCCACCTGTTTGCTTGTGATTGCAACCATCCCGATACACTTCACAGCATGGATGCCCATGCATGGGTTCTCGTTACCAAACTGGGTAAGTATCCAATGCCTGAAGCTAATCAACTTATGCTTGACATCCTGCGTCGAAAAGTGGTTCTCTGATACTTTCTGGCAGATTGCCTGAAGGTCGAAAATATTGCATGATCGGGTGGTTTGTTCATACATCCTATAGTGTATGAATGCTTATCATACAGACCGGCATAGTGAGGAAAACAACGGAAATGCTGAAACTTGCAACATTACCGGAACCAACGCTGTTCTTGCGTCCTGTTCCTGCTTTTTTACAGGCCCGATTGCTACAGAATATCCTGGAGCAAATACTGAATGCAGAGGCCATGCAACGGTTTGCCGAACTGTCCGGCAAGCATTTCCTGTTTCGTACCTTTGATGATGTTGTTCACCTGGGCATGACATTTACGGATGACTCGATCCGGGTGCAGGAAAATCCGGCGTGGGATGCCGATGTCACCATCAGTGGCAATCTTCCGGCACTCATCGCACTTTGTTTCAGTCTGGAGGACCCGGATAGCCTGTTTTTTTCACGTTGTCTGCTGCTGACAGGCGATACCGCCAGCGGACTGCTGTTCAAGAACATTCTGGCCAACCTGGATTTTGATCTCCACACCGTGCTGAAAAACAGGTTCGGCGCCCGTATGGCGGACATGTTGTGGCGAATGGCCAGCCGGGCCATCGCGGACATTGAGCGGGCCGATGACAAAATAGGGCGTGTCCGGACTTCCATCACGCACAGTCTCCGTCTGTTCACGACAGAACAGGCACAGTCCCTGCAAACCGACGTGAAGATGCTGGCAGGCCAACAGGATGCCATGCAACACCGGCTGGCAAAGCTGGAACAAAGACTGGCGCGCAGGGGATGAGTCATTCGATCACCAAACCGGAACTGGTCTGTCCGGCCGGCAACCTGCCATCATTGAAGGCCGCCGTGGATGCCGGTGGCGATGTCGTCTATCTGGGCTTTCGCAACGCTTCCAACGCACGTAATTTTGAAGGGCTGAATTTCAGTCCCGAGGAAGCGCGGGAAGGCATTGATTATGCGCACAGGCACAATGTTCAGGTGTATATCGCCATCAACACATCGCCGAGGCCGGGGCAGGAAGAGGCATGGATATCTTCAGTGGATCTGGCGGCAGAACTGAATGCTGATGCCGTTATTCTCTCCGACATGGCTCTGCTGGATTACGCAAAACGGCATTACCCGTCGCTTCGCCGCCATCTGTCCGTGCAGGCCAGCGCATGCAATGATGAGTCCCTGGCATTCTACCGGCGCGAATTCGGTATATCCCGTGCTGTATTGCCCAGGGTGCTGACACTGGATGATATTCGTTCCCTGATAAGCCGTACGGAAGTGGAAATCGAGATATTCGCCTCCGGTGGCTTGTGCGTCATGGCTGAAGGCCGTTGCTGGCTATCATCATATGTCACCGGGGATTCTCCGAACATGCAGGGGGTCTGTTCCCCGGCGCATGCCGTGCGTTTCGAGGAGCAACAGGATACGCTGGATGTGCGGCTTGACGGTGTGTTAATCAACCGTTTTGAACCGAATGAAGCCGCGGCCTATCCGACGCTTTGTAAGGGTTGCTTCGAAGCCGCCGGTAAACGGGGGCATGTCATGGAAGATGCATACAGTCTGAACGTGTTGGAGATGCTACCGGCCATTATGTATAGCGGTATTTCGGCGCTGAAAATTGAAGGCCGCCAGCGCACTAAACATTATGTACGGGAAGTGGTCAGCGTGATGCGTGCCGCCGTGGATGCATGTGCGGCAGCACCAGAAACATATCGGGCCCAGACTTCATGGATGGAGCGTATGGATGCTGTTTCCGAGGGAGGAGCACGCACGGCGGGCGCCTATGCCGATGAATGGCGATGAAGCAACGTACTAAATTATCGGTTGGCCCTATCCTGTTCGGTTGGCCGGAGACGAAGGTTCGTGATTTGTATTTCGAACTGGCCGAAAATCCGGATCCGGATATTTTGTATATTGGCGAGGTCGTATGTTCCAAGCGGATGACCGCGGGTATCGATCCGGCTGTCCGGCTGGCGGATGAACTGAAAGGTTGTGGCAAGGAAATCGTACTTTCCACACTGGCGCTGCCGTGCAGTACATATGAATTACAGGCCATTCGTGATCTCGTCAGTGCTGCCGCTGAACGCCATCTTGCCATCGAAGCCAATGACATGGCGGCAGTATCTATCGCCTCTGATGCAGGTGTTCCCTTTGTCGCCGGTCCGCATCTGAACATCTATACGCCTTATGCACTGCAACGTCTGACGGCGCTGGGCGCCATACGCATGCTACCGCCGCTGGAACTCCCGCCCGGAGATATTCCATCCGTAACAGGTCAGACAAAAGTAGAGGTGGAATATTTCGCCCACGGCAAGCTGCCACTCACTTTTTCCGCCCGTTGCTACAGCGCCCGGGCACGGGGTTTGACCAAGCATGCATGCCATCACACCTGTTTCATGGATCCGGACGGTATTGAAATGCACTCGCTGGATCACGAGGGTTTTGCGACCATCAATGGTATTCAGATCATGTCTCACCGCCCGTTTACCGTCCTCGACCATGTACGGGAATTACAGCAACTGGGCGTGCACGTGCTGCGTATTTCTCCACAGCACGAACATATGGCGGATATCGTTTGCCATTTTCGGGCCGTGGCCGATGATGTGCGGGATGGCCGGGAAGCGCTGATCAATCTGGGTGACGGTTCATCATTGCAACAGCAATTCTGCAATGGCTATTACCATGGCCGGCAGGGAAGGGTGTGGATTGAAGATTGCTAACCCCTTGCAGGAGCCTGTCAGGGATGTGCTGATTAACAGTTTTGGCTATTATCTGAAGCGGCGTTTTCCACAAAAAGTGCACAAGGTTACGGTGGATGCCGGATTTACCTGCCCGAACAGGGATGGGAGTAAAGGTAAAACCGGATGCAGTTATTGCAATAACAAGAGTTTCAATCCCAACCGGCGCCGCGAGATACCCTCCATTGCACAACAAATTGAAGCTGGGAAGGCAGTGGTCAGAAAACGGACGGGGGCTACCCGTGTGCTGGCCTATTTTCAGGCTTATTCCAATACCTATGCCCCCATTTCCGAACTGGCAGACCGTTATGAACAGGCGCTGGCATGCCCGGATGTTATCGGGCTTAGCATTGGCACCCGTCCTGACTGCATTGATGCCGGAGCGGTAGATCTGCTCGCCTCATATCGTGACCGAGGCTATGAAATATGGCTTGAGATCGGGCTTCAGTCCGCGCATGACATCACCCTTCAGCGCATCCGGCGGGGGCATGATTTTGCCACATACGCACAGGCCATTCGTCTGATTCGCGCCAGAGGACTGCCGGTGTGTACCCACCTGATTCTCGGCTTGCCCGGAGAAAATCATAACATGATGATGCAGACGCTGGATCGGATGATGGAGGTCGGAACGGATGGTATGAAATTTCATCCTTTACATATTGTGCGGCATACACTGTTCGCCCACCAGTGGAAGCAGGAACCGTTCCCCCTGCTGAGCCGGCATGAATACACGGGGCTGGTCTGTGATATGCTTGAGCGCATTCCGCCCCGTTACGTGATTCATCGTTTGACCGGAACGGCATCGCAGGATGTGTTGCTGGCACCTTCATGGTGTGCCGGGAAATGGTCTGTGATCAATGCCATCCATGCTGAAATGCAGCGTCGTGGCAGCACTCAGGGATGTGCGTTTGATGCCGGGCGGACAGGGCATCCATGGCATCTGTTTGATACGAATCCGGTATCGGACAAGGTGAGTGAATCAATCCCCGTTCCGGGGTGACATCCGGTCTTCCGTGGTTTCCTGCAACAACAGGATATTTAGCAACGGTTATGGTTGAATTGAGTCCTTCATCTAACGAGTACTTTCAGCGTAATTTCTTACTTTTTTTATATTTTTTCTGGGCCTGAAGAATCTGATTCCTAAGTATGAAGGGAGACTTGATTCCACGAAATACTATCCTGTTGTTGATACTGCCAGCGGTGCTGAATTCCATATCACCCACGTCAAAAAAACGCTGAATAGTTGTCTGTTTTACTTCGATATTTTTTATGTTTTTCAGGGGGATACTGTTCTGTTTTTTTGACGTGATGCCATGCTGGCTCTGAATATTGCCACCACTGATCCTGAATTCCCATACAAAGCGATGATGAACAATCGTCAGCATGATTACCAAGGCTGCCAGTATATTGATTGCGATAAGGAATGGCGTCATCTCATCGAGAAAGAAAGGCATCAGTATCAGCACCAGTATGGAGCCGAAGGAACCCATCTGATTCAACCATGATGGTCTGTCCCTAAAATAGAATGATGTCTGATTCATATGACCTTTCATGAGCCTGACCATTGACTGGAAGGCGCCGCCTGTCAATCATTATCGCTACGGGATAAAAGGAGTACATTGAATGAAGCATAACATCCTATTGCTTGTGTTGCTGGGCCTGCTCATGCCCGCCGGCGTGATGGCAAAAGATATGACTGGCAGTTCTTTCCCTTATGGCATGCTGGAGCTGCGGGGGTATGCCATGGAAATGAGTGAGGAAGGGAAATTCAGAATTTATTCAGGCACCACAACTTTTGTTAAGGGAACCTTCAGCATTGATGGCAATAAAATGACAATCTTTGATACAGGCGGCCAATACGCATGCCGGGGCAAACGCATGAATCCTGGTAGTTATTACTGGACTGTGCATGACCATGGGTTATATCTGATGTTGATCAGGGATAACTGCGGCGCCAGGAGAACCGCCTTTCTGGAGGCGCCTCTTAGAACCGGTCGGGCAAAATAAAACTATTTATGCAGGAGCGAACCATGACCGACAAGGAACAATACAGAGTACACGAAGAACCGTTTTATCAGTCCCAGTCCGATGAGGTCGAGCTATATGAGGCTGCTTATGCAGCCCGGTTGCCCGTGATGGTCAAGGGTCCGACCGGCTGCGGTAAATCCCGGTTTATTGAATATATGGCATGGAAGCTTGATAAACCCCTTGTTTCTGTTGCCTGTAATGAGGATATGACAGCCTCCGATCTGGTCGGACGGTTTCTGCTTGATGCTACAGGCACGCGCTGGCAGGACGGACCGCTGACGCTGGCCGCACGTATCGGTGCGATCTGTTATCTGGATGAGATCGTTGAGGCGCGTCAGGACACGACCGTCGTCATCCATCCGTTGACCGACCACCGGCGGACATTGCCTCTGGACAAAAAGGGTGAGGTCGTGGAGGCAAATGAGGATTTTCAACTGGTAATTTCCTATAACCCCGGCTATCAAAGCCTGATGAAGGATTTAAAGCAGTCCACCAAACAACGCTTTTCGGCGCTTGAATTTGATTATGCCGTAGCTGATGTCGAGGCAGGAATTATTGCCAGAGAGACCGGAATCGATGCGGGTCTGGCCGCAAAACTCGTCAGAATTGGCGGGACAGGCCGCAACCTGAAGGGGCATGGTCTGGACGAGGGCATCTCCACGCGCCTGCTGGTTTATGCCGCGCAACTCATCAATCAGGGTATTGCCCCGCGTGCAGCCTGCCGCATGGCTCTGGTGCGGCCGATTACTGATGACGCCGATATCCGGGATACGCTGGATCATGCCATTGATTCAGTGTTTGAGTAAAGGCATTTTACCGCAAAGTACGCAAAGTTTCGCAGAGGAAAAACAGGATGGTTTTTTTGTCTTTCCATCATTTAGCTCCCTGTAGGGGTGGGTACTACAAAGTGCAGATGAACCATGATCGAGGCAGCTCTGGAAATGCAAGTTATCGTCTTTCCTTTGCGAAACTTTGCGCCCTTTGCGGTGAAATATTTTGATTGAATCTGATATCAAAGCATTGCGTGAAAAGTTGGGGAAGACGTTTCCGGCGGTGGAGGCGGTGTTTGATGAGTACGCCGCCGAGGCGATACGCCTGCTTTCGCCGCAAGGCGTGCAGGACTGGCTTGATGGCGCCATGTCCCTCGGCAAGCTTGGCCGGGGCGCCGAGCCAATG
>CAZJRL010000042.1:0-11624 GCA_964548425.1 uncultured Zetaproteobacteria bacterium
TGCTGGCATTGATGCTGGGTACGGAATCGATTCGGGATGTCATTGCTTTTCCGAAAACACAGCGGGCGGCTGACCTGATGTGTGAAGCGCCATCGGAGGCGGGTGATGAACAGTTAAAAGAACTGGGACTGAGGAAGCGCCGGATAGTTACCTCCGCGTAAGCATCTTTATCTTTGACAAACTGCTCCGGACATTCGATGATACAAGGTATGCGGCAGGGGTTATTCATCGTGATGCTCTTACTGGCAGCTTGTGCAACAAGTCCGCCGGTTCAGGAAATGGCTGCTGCACGCTCGGCTATCAGCATCGCCAAAAGCATTCCCAATGGCGGGTCTGAATCTGCCGCATCATTAAAGAGTGCTGAACAGGCGCTTGCGGAAGCAGCACATTCCATTGATGAAGAACGTTATGAACGGGCGCGTCGTCTGGCAGTGGAAGCCAGACGAAAAGCCCAGATGGCGGCAAAACTCAAACAGAAAGGGCAGTAATAGATATGGGTCACTCGAATATTCAACCACCTGAGTGCGGTAAAAAGATTACCATGGGCAAGGATGGGGCGCTGAATGTGCCTGACCAGCCAGTTGTAACCTTTATTGAGGGTGATGGAATTGGTCCGGATATATGGCGTGCTACGCATCGCATCCTCGATACGGCGGTGAAAAAGGCTTATGGAGGTAAACGAAAAATTGCCTGGATGGAGGTGTATGCCGGAGAAAAGGCATGGAATCTCTATGGCCGGACGGATGATGCATGGTTACCGGAAGAAACGCTGGATGCCTTGCGCGAATATCTGGTAGGCCTTAAGGGCCCGCTGACGACCCCCATCGGGGGTGGCATGGGTTCGCTCAACGTGGCGATTCGGCAAACACTGGATTTGTATGTCTGTCTGCGGCCGGTGAAGTATTATGCGGGCGTGCCATCACCGGTAAAGCGCCCTGAAGATGTGGATATGGCTATTTTCCGCGAGAATACCGAGGATATCTATGCCGGTATTGAATGGCCGGCAGGTTCCCCTGAAGCAAGGAAAGTCATTGATTTCCTGCAAGGCGACATGAACGTCACTAAAATCCGGTTTCCGGACACCTCCGGTATCGGTATCAAGCCGGTCAGTCGCGAGGGTACGGAACGCCTGGTGCGGGCGGCAATTCAATATGCCATTAATCACAAACTTAAATCGGTCACCCTTGTTCACAAGGGAAACATCATGAAATACACGGAAGGGGGATTCCGTAACTGGGGATATGGGCTGGCCAAACGCGAGTTTGATGCCGAGGAAATTGATGGTGGCCCGTGGTGTAAATTACCAAACGGGTTGATCATCAAGGATGCCATAGCAGATATTGCATTGCAGCAGGTATTAACACGCGCCAAAGAGTTCGATGTCATCGCCACTTTAAACCTGAATGGTGATTATTTGTCCGATGCCCTGGCGGCTCAGGTTGGCGGGATTGGTATTGCACCGGGCGCGAATATCAATTACGACACGGGGCATGCTGTATTTGAAGCGACCCATGGAACTGCACCAAAATATACCGACAAAAATATGGTAAATCCTTCATCCATGACGCTTTCCGGCGCGATGATGCTCCGTTATATGGGATGGGAAGAAGCAGCAGATTTGATCGAGAAAGGTATTACGGATGCGATTGCCGCGAAAACAGTGACCTATGATTTTCATCGTCTGATGCAGGGGGCGACCAGGTTGTCTACATCGGAATTTGGTGATGCGGTGATCGCACATATGGAATCGGATGCCTCTACTGATGAAGCAGATCAGTACGACCAGCTGGCCGCCCGTTTTAAGGAATTATTTGAGTCCGGAGCGGAGAAAAGCAGTGAATTTGCCCAAACTGCACTGGAGAAAGCACGACAGCAGTTAACGGCTGCTGGCGCATTTAGCGAAGAGCAGGGGAAAAAACTTCAGGGCTTCATGGAACGTGATTTTACACGGATTGCAGATTCCATGCGCGATGAAGCACGTGAACGGCTGAATCCGGCGCGTCTTGGTGCAGGCGCGATGGCATCCATTACGTCCCTGTTACATGCCGCAAGCTCTGTTTTATCGGACGCGGCAGACCGCGCCGAGAAGAGCCTGTTGTTTCATTCAGGCGAGATAACCAGTGCCGGTACGTTGCGGTGTATTGCCTGCGGATATGACATTCATATGAAGAAAACGGGGCGTGTGCCGCCATGCCCCAAATGTCATACGACGGAGTTCAAGAAGAGTTATTGATTGCCAATACTGACAGGCAACAAGGGGATAGCAGTTTCCTTCTGATGACTGGTGAGACTGCGCAGAAACATTAATAAATCCTGTTTTTCCCGGGCATTCAGGTTCAGGGGCGTAAGCTCATTATTCCGGCCAACCCGGTCGCCTCCACGATTGTAGAAATCAATAATTCCCATCAGTGTTCTTTTTGATCCGTTATGCATATAAGGAGGAGTTCTGGCAACATCCCTTAGCCCGGGTGTTTTGAACGTATTCCTGTCTGTTTTCTTGCCTGATATCTCAAAATGTCCCGGATCAACACTGTTGAGACCGATATTATGAAAACGGGAATCCGTAAAGGTTGGAGCGGTATGACAACGTACACATCCGGCTTTTCCAGTGAATAAAACAAAACCCCTTTTGGCATCATCATGTATAGCCTTGTCATCACCGTTCACCCAGTGGTCGAATGGGCTTGAAGCCGAAACAATTCCACGAATGAATGTTGCAAGGGCGGCAGTGATACGATCAAAATTAACACCTTCCGTACCAAAAGTTTGCATAAACTCCTTGCGGTACCCTGGCAGGGATGCAATACGAATGACAATATCACGCGGTGTTTTGGCATCCGACATGGCCGGAGAAAGTATATCCTGACTAACGGCATCCTCCAGGCTGTTGGCGCGTCCGTCCCAGAAGAATGACCTGGCATAACCAATATTGACAAGACTTGGTGTATGGCGGCCCAGCGCATGGCCCTCTCCCATGGTTCGTGCCATGGCGTCTGCCCATCCCAGGCCGGGATGATGACAGGTGGCGCATGTCTGGGCGGGATTACCGGAGAGCCGGGGATCAAAGAAGAGCTTACGGCCAAGTTTCACCTTGGCAATGCTATAGGGGTTGGACGAGGGATAGGAAATCGGAGGAAGTATCCACGCAGCAGCATTAACCGGAGGTGCGGCTTCAATATACGGGAAGCCAAGCGTATAAAACAGGAAAAAGATGGCGGTGCGCAGCAAACATGCCTCCATACTATGAATAGTTTCCCGCCGCCCTCTGACAGAAAGCCTAGTCTGATTGATGATGATGGCAAGCATCAATAAATTCCGGGTGTTATGTGGAGGTTAATCGGGATAATTGAGAGGGTCTTCCTTCCCAAGCTCGGTAAAGCCCCGACGGCGGAACAGGCAGGAATCACAATGTCCACATGGCGTGCCATCAGGCGCCGGATCATAGCATGAGTGGGTGAGACTATAATCCAGGCCAAGACTTAATCCCAAAGTAATAATTGCGGATTTCTTCAAATGGATAAGTGGTGTTTCAATACTGAAAGGCTGTCCTTCAATCCCGGCCCTGGTTCCCAGTTGGGCAACTTTACAAAAAGCATTGAAAAATTCGGGACGGCAATCGGGATAGCCTGAATAGTCAATAATATTGGCGCCAATGACGATATGGGAAGCATGACTACATTCAGCCATGGCTGTGGCAATGGATAGAAAAATAAGGTTACGGGCAGGCACATAGGTGACGGGAATACCATGGCTGGTTTTCTGATCCTTGGGTACGGCAATCTCACTGGTCAGGGCTGAACCACCTATGGATGAAAGATCAACATGCATGATGCGATGCTCGACAACATTCAGTGAGGCAGCAACGCGTGCGGCTGCTTTCAGTTCAATGCAATGGCGCTGGCCATAGTCAAAGGCCAAGCTGTAACATTTCCATCCCTGCTTACGCACGGCCCATGCAAGGGCCGTGCTGGAATCCAGACCTCCTGATAATAATACGATTGCCCTGGTCATACGCCTGTTGCCTGCTCCCCCCAGATGTATTTGTGTAACTGCAACTGCAGGCGTGCAGGGACATGATCCCTCAGCATCCATGCGGCCAGATCGGATGGCTGGATGTTGCCCCATGCAGGTGAAAACAGGACGGGTACAACAGGCTGAAACCTGTCCAGAATGGTAACTGCCCATAAATAATCCTCACGGCTGGTAATGACAAACTTGATTTCATCACCATCCTTCAAAACATGAAAATTCTCCCAGCGGTTACGTTTGCTCTCGCCGCTTCCCGGTGTTTTGACATCCAGTATCCGGCGCACCCGGGGATCAGAGTGGCTGATGTCGAATGTTCCGGATGTTTCCAGTTGTAAGACAGGCGATATATTTGCCAGCGAGGATAGCAAAGGAATACATGATTTCTGCGCCAAAGGTTCGCCGCCACTCACCAGTGTTAACGGGCGTTTGTTCTGGCGCACCTTATCCATGATTTGCTCAATACTGTATTTTTCACCACTGGTGAAAGGAATTGCCTGTGGCGTGTCACAATAATTGCAGCGTAAAGGACATCCGGCCAGCCTTACCAGGGTGCATGGCATGCCTGCCAGGGTGCTTTCACCCTGAATGCTGTCGTAGATTTCATGAATACGGACTGCTGGAGTATCAGAAGCAGGCATGGCTCCCGAACTACCGTTGCGGGTTTTGCGCAGGATTCAACTGGCGGCGTGCCTTTTCCGCTGCGGCGCTGTCCGGATGTTCCCGGACAAGCCTCTGGAATATAGCTCTGGCATCTCCTGTGCGTGATATACCCTTGTAAGCCAGCCCCAGTTTAAGTAAGGCAGCGGCATATTTGGGACTTTTGGAATAGTGCATCACAACTGTTTCAAAGGCATGAACAGCTTGTTTTATCTTATGCCGGGCATAGTAACTTTCACCCAGCCAGTACCATGCCTGGTCGGCGTATTCCCCCTTGGGAAAAGTTTTTAACAGCATCCGGAAACCTGTGGTGGCTTCCTCATAGCGCCCGCTTTTGAGTGCCAGATACGCCGCTGTATAGTGATTTTTTTCTTCCTCTTTACGGTTGGGAAGGGGGGGCGCAACAGGCGTTGCTATGGATTTGGCGATTTTATCAAGCTTTTTGACCAGTTTTTGTTTGGTTATCTGGCTCGATTTCTTTGACCTGGCAGCCATCGCTTCCAAATGGGCCACGCTGGTCTGTAATTTCCTGATACTGGCGTTCTGAGCATCAACCATCGAAGTTCGTATCGTATGCGCCTGCCCAAGACTCATCATTTGCCCCCGCAGATCATTCATTTCTTTCTTGATGGATTGCTGATTATTCTGCAGTTGTTTTATGGATGCGATGACTATCTGTTTATCCTGTAGCCATGCTTCGGGTTTTTTATCACTCGCACAGGCTGAAATGCCAAGACACATCACCAAAGCAACGGCCACCGGAATTTCCGGTGGCCGTCTTTTTACTTCATGAGAATTAGCGTACAACGATATCCGCATGCCGGTTCTGTGCCCAACAAGCTTCACCCGTGCCCTGACAGACCGGACGTTCTTCACCAAACGAGACGGTATCAATACTTGACGCAGATACACCGTGGCTGACAAGGTAATCGCGGACGCTGTCGGCCCTGCGCTGTCCCAAAGCCAGATTGTACTCGCGGCTGCCCCGTTCATCACAGTTACCCTCAATGGTGATGGAGCTACCGGAATGAGCTGTTAGCCATGCCGCATTGGCATCCAGAATGCCATGCGCCGCGGCATCCAGTTCAGAACGGTCAAATGCAAAATAAACGGTATGGGAGGAAGGCTCCTGTACCATCGATACACCACGGGTTGTTGCCCCGCCCGCCGGTTTTTCGCCCTGTTCAATTGCTGCAGATTTTGCAGGGTGACTTTCTTCAACCGTTGTTTTCTTGGCACAGCCTGCAAACAACAGAGCGGCGACAGCCACAACAGTTAAACTGATACTAGAATATTGCTTTAATTTCATTGGGTTCCTCCCATTTTTTATTTAATAATCCGTCCGGCCTTAACGGGACCAGGCGGGATCTGATGCATCCTCAACCGGAATTGTAATGGCTTTCGCCTTTCCACCCCAGCTGGGAACTCTATACACTTTGCGCATGCCTTTCACTTCCTTGGAAAATAGCAGCATTTGTGCGTTTGGCGACCATACAGGAGACTCGATACGCCCGCCCGTAACAAGATAACGTATATCACTTCCATCCAGCCGCATGGTGGCCAAAGCATATTCCCATTCCTTGCGAGTAATCAAGGCAATTCTGTCTCCGGCGGGTGACCATGCGGGCGAAGTATTGTATGACCCGTTGATGCTGATACGTTCCACATGCCTGTCGCTGATGCGAATACGATAAATTTGTGGCGAACCGCTACGGTCGCTGGTAAAGGCAATCCACTTTCCGTCCGGTGACCATGTTGGGGTCGTATCAATACCGGGATGGTGCGTCATTTGCCGCCATGTGCGGGTCTTTGTGTCAAAGATGTGGATATCTGCATTGCCGGTATGCGACAGGGTTGCTGCGATATAGCGGCCATCCGGTGACCAGTCAGGCGTACTGTTTAATCCCGGGAATGCACCGAATGTGCTGCGCTTGCCACTGGACAGGTTAAAGGTTTCCAGGCGTGGATGGTTGCCAACATAGGTATTCAGGGCCACCAGACGGTTATCCGGAGACCAGTCCGGCGAAAGCAGCAGGGTGAAGTTGCGGCCAACAGCTTGCCGGTTGGCGCCGTCCTGATCCATGTAAATTAAGTCCGCCGTATCGCCATGCTTGCGTACATAAAGGATATGACTGTTGAAATAGCCTGTGGTGCCGGTTGCTGTATGATAGATATGGTTGGCAATCTGATGTGCCAGCGGACGGAGAATATTGCCGGAGTGATCTAATGTGATTCGGGACAGTATCTTGTTACGGAAAGGATCATGTACTTCAAGATAGGCATTCCAGCCGTTCGCGGTTCTGTGAAGGTGGGCAATAGCCAGAATATCGGCACCAATAATACGCCAGTCACCATAATCAATGTGGGACTCCATTTGTTTGGTATCCGCAAGAAAACTCAAAGGGTTGAGTGTTTCAAAAGACTGACTGGATTCCAGGTCATGGCGCACCACATTGCGGACAAGTTTTGTAACATCCGTGTTCTCGGGATGTGTATCCACGATCCATGCCAGTTTCAGGGGCTGATAGTTAGATTGAAAAATTTCAAATTCAGCTGCCTGTGCCACGTAAGGGAGCAACATGGTAAGGCATATAAGAAGAATCCGCATGGGAGAGTTTCTAGCTGCAGGAATAAAGGAATGCAAGCAGAAAAGAAGATTTGTTCTCGGGGCTTGTGCCCGCCCTGGCAAGAGTCTAAACTGTGCCTTGTTCAGCAGAAGTACGTTCCTAGATTTCATGTCTATAGATTATTTCCTTGATCCATATCAAACAAATACTTGAAATATTTATTTTACAGGTGCAAAGTTCGGCGCGCGGGTAGGGAATGCTGGCTTATATAAGTTAGAATTTCCTTAAATTATTTCATTAGAAACATTATAAGAACACGGAAATCGTGGGGGGTTCAAGGTTGAGAAAATCATTATTGAGAGTTCCTGCGTGCATGGATTGACAATAGCAAGAAAGCGGTCAGGAAACTGATCAGGTAACAAGAAAGCCAAAACCATGGATGTCATCACTGCATGTCAAGGGCACCGGTGCTGATGCGGTGATTGCATTCTTAGAAAGGCTTGAAATAAATTTTAGAAATTCCAAGAGGAGGGTATTTAAATGAGCGAAAATATTAAACACTATACTGCACACTGGCATACCAGTCCGTTCCCCCTGATGGTGGGGTTCGGTGCGGGGCTGTTTCTGCCATGGGCCTTTATGCTGCAATTCAACTATGGATTAGCGACGCCCGCATTGGTGTGTCTGGCCATCGGGGCCGCATTGACTATCGCCGGAGGTCTCGGCTGGGCCGGTGAGACGATCGGTGTCATCAAGGATGAGAACTGGAGTCCGTCGGCCATGTTCATATTCATCGGCACCGAGATCATGACGCTTGGCGCTGTATTGGCCGGTTACTGGGTTGCCCGCATTGGCGCGCCGGTATGGCCACCGGAGGGTACGCCGGAGATTGACCCGTCCACACCATTGATCGCTACTATTATTCTGATTGCATCAAGTATTACCATTGGTATCGCTCGCAAGCGGCAACTTGAAGGCAATGCATCCGGCTTTGCCATGATGACGTTGCTATCCGCCGTTATCTGGGTGATTTTTATGGCGATGACCATTTCAGGATGGAGTGCTTTGTCAGGAGAAGGCTTTACCATTGGTGTGAATGCCGCTGCGACCGCGCTGTACGGCTTTACCGGCATTCATTTCGCCCATGTGGTGATTGGCTTGCTGGTGATGCTGACCTGCGTGCCCAGTGCCTTGAAAGGGCGAACCAGCTTTTCATATGTCCGTGCCATGACCATGTACGTTCACTTTGTAAACGTGCTGGGTCTTTGGGTACTGCTCCAGGTTTATTACTGGTAAGCAGGAGGCGTTGTAGGTATGCGGGGTTCGCTTATATCTTCCATGTGGAATGAGACCATGTTGCATCGGAACCGGCTTTGGTTATTTCCGATGCTGGCCTGCCTGTTTTCTGTTATGGGACTGGGCGTAACCATATCTCCGGAGCTTGCTCAGGCAGCTTACGGAAACGTAACCGCGGAATCGCAGATTGATCCTAAAATATTCCAGATCAGGGAGAAGGATTTCCTGGGCGGGAAAGTTGATGGAGATTATGTACTGCGGGATGCATCCGGGAACAGCTTTAAACTGGGTGATTTGCCCGCAAAGCCGCTGATTCTGGTGCTGTCCTACTTTACCTGCGATGGTGCATGTTCGGTGATTAACCGCACGCTGGCCAATACCCTGAAAGGCATAGATCGCTGGAAACTTGGTAAGGACTACAATGTTTTAACCGTTTCCTTTGATCAGCATGATACGCCGGCAACAATGCGTGAGTTTCGCAAAAAAATGGGGTTTGAGCAGTTGCCGCAAGGGTGGCGTATGGCAACCATGCAGAACAGAAAGGATATTGATCGGCTTGCCGGATCAATCGGCTTCAAGTTCTTCTGGTCGCCAAGGGATCGTATTTTCCTGCACCCCAGTGTTTATACGGTGCTGTCTCCCACGGGTCAGATTACGCGCTATCTGTATGCAGGCAAGGTGGATGCTGATGATGTGGAACTGGCGATTACGAAGGCGATGAGTGGGGAAATTTCCCCGGTAAACATCATTGATTTCGTTGTGGCCGCATGCCATAGCTACAACTATAAGGATGGGAAATACAAGCTCAATATTCCCCTGTTTGTAGCCATCGGCGGGTTGATAGCCGGTGTAACGCTGATGGTTGGGGGATTTTTGATTACAAAACGCAAGAGAGACAGACTCAGGAAGGATATGGTGGTTACGATATAAACGTTGTATGTAAGTTATAAGTTGAATTTGAATATATATAAATGATTAATTAACACAGGAGGGAAAGTAATGAAAATAAAAACGTTAAGTTATAAGGTTTTGGGGGCGTTGCTCGCACTGCCATTGATTCCTACGCTGGCGAATGCATTCCAGATGCAGATAGCGCACAGGAATAATTATGAGGGCTGGACACCGCATGCTCACTGGGATGCGATGTGGTCGGAAGTAATGTGGGACATCATTATTATCGGTGTGGTTTACTTTGCCGTAGCCGTATTTTTTATGCTTGTATATAGAAGGAAGAATGATGGCCAGGTTGGCGAATCACCCAAGCTAACCCCGCAGGCAGTGATTGGCTGGGTTGTGATTCCCTGCATGCTGTTCCTGGGGGATGACCTGTTCCTGTTTGCCAAGGGCTATGATCTGCATAATCACATGCGTGAAGTTCCGGCCAATGCCCAGACCATCAAGGTGACCGGTTCCATGTGGAACTGGAACTATGATTACGGTAACGGCGTGGATATGGACAACGAACTGCGCGTGCCGGTCGGCAAGCCTGTCGTGTTGCGCATGACCAGTGACGATGTGGTGCATTCACACTACATGAACCGTTATCGCGTGACCGAGGATGTGATGCCGGGACGTGTAACCTGGCAGTGGTTCATGCCGGACAAGCTGGGTAAATCGGTGGTGACCTGCCGTGAATACTGTGGCGCCAACCACTCGAAAATGTTTGGCCATATTATTGTCATGACCCAGGCGAATTACGATGCATGGATGACCCAGGCGTTGGCTGATGCCAGGGCCGAATCCGGCCACAGGATCGCCAGTCTGGCGGTTGAAAAAGTTTCAAGTAAAATTAATGAAGGACAGGAGGGATAAACATGAGTGGATTTATGGGACATGAACCAAACGGCAAGCCTGGTTGGCCGAAAACGGTCAGGGAATGGCTGTTTACACTGGATCACAAGGTTATCGGTGTCTGGTACCTGATCGGCTCGATTGCGTCATTCGCTGTGGCTGGCCTTGCCGCTACATTAATGCGTATTGAACTGGGTAGCGTGGGTCCGGACATTACCAGTGATGGCAACGTCTATAATCTGTGGCTAACCATGCATGGCGCGGTGATGATTCTGGGGTTCCAGATTCCGGCTCTGCTGGGCTTCGTCGCCAACTATGCCGTGCCGATTATGATCGGGGCCAAGGATATGGCTTTCCCGCGCGTTAATGCGATGAGCGTATGGTTGTTGTGGTCGGGTATTCTTCTGGCATTGGCCAACCTGGTTATTCCGGACCACTTTAATGGTATGTGGACCGGTTATCCTCCATATTCGATTTCGGATGCGGCAGGCAATACGGCACTGTATACGATGGTGGTGCTTGTGCTGGGCATGTCATCCGTATTTGGCGCGGTAAATCTGGCCTGCACCGTGGGTTTCATGCGCTGCAAGGGGATGGGCTGGTTCCAGATGCCAATGACGGCATGGTGTGTGTTCTCTGCTAATATTATTCAGTTGATCTTCGTGCCGGTGCTGGCTGCATCCGTGCTGTTACTCTCACTGGATAAATACCTTGGTTTTGGTTTCTATAACCCGGAGGTAGGCGGTGACGTGTTGCTGTACCAGAACCTGTTCTGGTTCTATTCGCATCCGGCTGTGTATGTGATTCTGTTGCCATTTATGGGTATCATGTTCGAGATATTCTCGGTTTCAGCCAAAAACATGTTGTTCAGTTACAAGGCGACGGTCTATGCCGTGCTGGCCTTCATCCCGGCCACTGGCGACGTCTGGGTGCACCACGCCTTTGTGGCGGGTCTGCCGGACTGGTTGCGCGTATTGCAATCGTTCACAACATTGTTGATTTCACTACCCTTTGGTCTATTGATGCTGAGCCTGGTCGGTACCCTGTACAAGGGGGCTATTACCTATTCCGGCCCCATGATCTGGGCTTTGGGTGCATGGGTGATACTGATTTTTGGCGCACTGACCGGTATCCCGAATGCATTGACGGCGATAGACTACGGTATTTCAGATTCCTATGTCATCATGAGTCATTTCCACTATGTGATGGCGGTATCCGGTGCCATGGCTACCTTTGCCGGTGTGTTCTACTGGTTCCCGAAACTGACCGGGCGTATTTGTAATG
>CAZJRL010000043.1:0-11191 GCA_964548425.1 uncultured Zetaproteobacteria bacterium
GCCGGCATGTGTGTGTTGCAAACAAGCTTGGTGCGGAAATGCTGGCTATCGATTTGTCCCGGGCGGTTGATTCTGCCTACAAAAACAATTGGGATAATCCCAGGGGGCATATTGTGCAGGCCGATCTGTACCGTTTACCTTTTCGCCAGAAGACCTTTGATTTTATTTATAGTCTGGGGGTGCTGCATCATCTGTCCCGGCCAGAGGAGGGCTATCGCGGAATCATCCCGTTGTTGAAACCTGGTGGAGCATTCTTTGTTTGGGTATATGCCCATGCCTTACGCAAGGTTGCCCTGGAGGTGTTGCGATTTGTGACGCAACGGCTTTCCAATGACAATATCAGACGTTTTGCCTGGCTGTGCAACCTTGTGGACTATGGCATTGTTGTGAATTGTTACAAACTGTTCAGGGCCATTCCGGGAATCGGTACGCTGGTGGACAGGGTGACGCCTTCACGCATCTCTGAATATGCCGGACATGGTTACCGGGTAAGCTATGCGGACTGGTATGATCGCCTTTCCGCACCCGTTACGAATTACTATAAGCGGGGAACTATGGAGGGATGGCTGCAACGAAGCGGATTATCGAATACGCAATTACGACCGATTGGGGATTCCTGGTGGTGGTTATATGGTGAAGCAGGGAGCTAGCAGTCTGTCGGACTTGGCCGGAATCTACTGCGTGGCAGGGATAGCGGGCCACAGTTCTCCCAAGTCCAACAGGCATCCCGGGGATAAGGTGTGAAGCTGCTGATTGTGGCACAGGACTATCCGCCTTTAAGTGGAGGAATTTCCACATATAGCACATCACTGGCCAAAGAATTTTCAGTTCGTGATGATGTTACAGTCCTGGCTCTGGGAGCAAAGGAAGCCAGAGTATATGATCAGTCGCGGCCATATCGCACCATAAGGACTTCAAGTTGCCCCCTGTTTTATTTCCCAGGGCTATTTTTTCTTTTCCCGTGGTTGTTACAGAGAGAAAAATTTGATGTGGTACTGCATTTTACCTGGCCAACATCTTTATTAAGCTATTTCTGGAAAAAACTGTTTCCTGTTCCTTATTTCATCAGCGTGCACGCATCCGAAATTCTGGATGATAAACGTACTTTTCGCAGGCGAATAAAGAAAATGCTTGGCGGATGGCGACAGAAATCACTGGAATATGCTCAGGGGCTATTTCCCGTCAGTCATTATGCCGCCAACCTTTTAAAGGGAATGGGCCTGCCAGGACAACGCATCCATATGATTCCGAACGGCGTTGATATTGATCGTTTTTCTCCTGCTAAAGAGGAGCACCCTGAATCAGCACCAGTCATTTTAACGGTGGCAAGACTGGATTTGCATAAAGGGCATGATTATATACTTGAAGCCCTTTCCCTGTTGACAAAAAAAGGTGTTGATTTTATGTACCTTATTGCAGGGTGCGGTGAGGAAGAGTATCGCTTGAAGAAGCTGGCCAATGATTTAGGGCTGGCTAAGAAAGTACAGTTTCTGGGTTTTGTTAGTCCTCATGTATTGCCTGACCTCTATGCCAGTGCTGATATTTTTGTAATGGCCAGTCGGGAGATTCCGAACCGGCCGGACATGATTGAAGGATTTGGCATCTCGTTTCTGGAGGCAAGCGCTTCCGGTGTTCCCGTTATTGCCGGACGTTCCGGTGGCGTGCCGGATGCCGTACGTGATGGAAAAACAGGCCTGCTGGTGGAACCCGACAACGCGTCAGCGATTGCTGACGCGTTGCAACGGCTTATTTCAGATTCAGAATTTGCAAGGCGATTAGGCAATGAGGGGCGGCATTGGGTGGTATCTGAAATGCAATGGCAACATGTGATGCAACGGATGCGCCAATATATTGTAGAAAATTATTTTCGTGAGGTGTTATGAGAATATTGCTGGTGGCAGATGTGTCTGCTGAAGCCGTGCTGGGTGGCGCTGAACGGATGCTGACTCAGCATGTTCGCGCGTTGGCCGAAGCCCACCATGATCTGACCGTGCTGACACGCCAGCCAGCACCTGATGCACCACTTACCATAAAAGTGGCTGACGGAGTGACGGAATACCGAATTCCCTTTTCGGGACACAGGGGTCTGTCGGGTATGCGTGAATTGAAGCAAGGTGCGAAAGCCTGGTGGCGGCAGCATCAGGGAGAGTTCGATGTACTGGTATCCGAACAACCCTTTATGATGTGGGCGCTTCTGCGTGCGGGTTGCAGGCTGCCCCGTTTACAGGTTTGCCATTCCTTTGCTTTTGAGGAATACAGTACCCGGCATGGGCTGGATTGGGGCATAAAACACAGAATCGTCACTGCTGCCATGCGTTATCTGGAGAATCGTGTTTATACTTCGGCTGACGGAATGCTGGTGCTGAGCAGGTTTATGCACGATCACCTGAACGACTGCTTTGGCCTGAATCATCCCCATATTACTGTGGCACCGGGTGGTGTCAGCCCGGCTCCACCGGTAAGCCGGGAAGAAAGAGAACATCTGCGCCAACAGCTTGGCTGGCAGGGTCCAGTGGTGGTTACGCTACGTAATCTGGTGCCACGTACCGGCGTGGATATGCTGGTACAGGCCGCAGCCATGTTGCGTTATAGCATGCCGGATTTGCGCTGGTGCGTCATGGGTTCAGGGATACTTCTGGAGCCATTGAAATGGCTGGCCGAACAACTGGATGTGGTGGATCGAATCGAATTCACCGGTTATTTGCCGGAAGAAGAGGTTATTTCACGTATGCAGGCGGCGGATGTGTTTATGTTGCCTACACGATCGCTGGAAGGTTTCGGTCTGGTCACAATCGAGGCAAATGCCAATGGTCTGCCGGTGGCAGGGACGCCCGCGGGGGCCAACCCCGAGGTTGTGGATGCAAGTCAGGATAATATTCTGGCTGGTGCGATAACGCCTGAGGCGCTAGCAGAGGCTATCCGGTTATTGTTCGAACGGGGTGCGGATCACATGGAACGGGCTGAACGTTTGCGTGCGCATGTGAAAGCGCATTACAACTGGCAGCAGCATGATGAGGCCCTGATTCGTGCTGTAAACGCGCTGACTTAAAACCTGCTATTCATGAATAGTGCAGGTTAAATCCTTACAGCCTGTTCGCTTGCATTCCCTGTGTAGGTTTCAGGCGTCAAGGTCATCAACTGTTGCTTTACGGCATCCGGAATATCCAGACCCTGCACAAAAATATGTAAACTTGCGCTATCAATACTCTTGCCACGCGTAAGTTCCTTCATCTGCTCGTACGGGTTTGGCAAGCCGTAACGGCGCATGACCGTTTGCACGGCTTCACCCAGAACCTCCCACGTATCATCAAGATCCTTTTGTAATATCTCCTCATTCAGTTCCAGCTTTCCCATACCGCGCTGAACGGACTTCCAGGCCAACAGGCTGTGACCGAAGGCGGTTCCGAGACTTCGCAATACAGTGGAGTCGGAAAGGTCGCGTTGCCAGCGGGAAATCGGAAGCTTCACCGACAGATGTCCGAATATTGCATTGGCCAGACCCAGGTTCCCCTCGGCATTTTCAAAATCAATCGGATTAATCTTGTGCGGCATCGTGGAGGAACCTACCTCTCCGGGAATAGCAATCTGCCGGAAATAACCCAGTGAGATATAGCCCCATGTATCGCGGCAAAAGTCTATGAGTACATTGTTGAGGCGTGAGAAAGCATCACCCAGTTCCGCAATAAAGTCGTGAGGCTCAATCTGCGTGGTATAGGGATTCCATGTCAGCCCGAGTGATTCCACAAAATTTTTTGTGGTCTTCTGCCAGTCCACATCCGGGTAGCTGACCAGATGCGCATTATAGTTGCCGACAGCACCGTTTATTTTCCCCATCATGGGTACGGTCAATAACTGTTCCCGTTGCCGTTGCAAACGGTATGCGATATTGGCCCATTCCTTACCCATCGTTGTGGGGCTGGCTGGTTGTCCATGTGTGCGGGATAACATGGCTGCGTCAGCCATCGTGTGAGAACCTTCAATGATGTTGCCAATCAGTTCGTCTATACAGGGTATCATCACCTCGTCACGTGCGCGTTTAAGCATCAGTGCATAAGCGAGATTATTGATATCCTCGGATGTACAGGCGAAATGAAGAAATCCGGATGCAGCTTCCAGCTCCGTATTTACGGAAAATTTTTCCTTAAGGAAATATTCTACAGCCTTCACGTCGTGGTTGGTATTGATTTCGATGCTCTTGACGCGCGCGGCATCGTTCTCGTCAAATGATTCAATCATGGTATTCAGATCATGTTGGGCAGTCTCCGGGAATACCGGCACTTCATGAATATCCGGATGATTTGCAAGCATTTGTAGCCAGCGGATTTCAACGGTAATGCGTGCGTGAATGAGCCCTGATTCACTGAAAATCGGTCGAAGAGCTGCGGTTTTTCCCGCATAGCGGCCATCAAGTGGAGATAAAGCTGTCAGGTTGGAAACATGCATATCTTTTTACTCCGTCCGATTGGCATAAAACAGGATCCAGGTTCTCAATCTTCATGTCCATTTGCGCGATGGCTCCGCCTGAGGCTATAATATTCATAATAGGAAATCATATGATCATCGAGAAATTGCCTTTTTACAGAACTGACATCATGCCACGAGTTCAGCTTAAGATAATCATCTTCGGATATTTCGCCATAGAAATATAAATATCCGCCTACCATTGCTATCATTAAAAGAAATAATGTTAAGGCTGGATGCATATTTTCTCCCTCAATGCAAAGCTTACCGCACAGCCCCATCCAGAGTAAAGATCAGTCATGAAGAATCCGAAACAGCTATTTTGTTCCGAACAAAGCGGTAATCGCAGGCCAGTTACCAATCAGGCCGGATTTTTGACGGCCATGCTCATCTCTGATTTGCAGAGTTCCTCCAACCTCTCCGTCGGGATGAACAAATGCATTGCCAGTGATCTGTTTTGGGCCGGTTTCCAGTTGTATGTGTGTGAGTTGCAATACTCTGTTAGCCAGATGGAAATGTGTGGAGAAACGTGAAAAAGAGGCTGTTTTACCTGTTTCCGTATGTAAATCTCCGACGGCTATTGTCAATTTTTTATCAACGGGTTGCCAGTGACCTTGCTGAATCTCAATGTCACCGTTGCCCTGCCAAATCGATCCTGTTCGCCATGGGATGCCACCTTCCAGCCTGGCGTTCAGATACACGTAGCCATCCAGGTTGGCCCCAAGGGCTTCGGCGAGCCCCTTGATTCCGGCAGGACGGACAATGGCCATGCGCAAGAGACCGGAAAAACGTACGGCTTCAGGGGTCAGAATCAGAGAGAGGGCAGGACTTTGCACACTGCCACCAGCCAGTTTGGCGCGTATTTTTTTGAGTGTAATGTGGTTGCCATTGGATCGATATGCGCCATGTAGTCCGCCCCATGTATCGCCCATCCAGTTCAAGGCAACATTGTGCAAGCGTCCGTGCAATGTGATCCGACTAAGCCATGCAGGCAATGCATTGCCTTGCTTCCATGAGAGTGCGGCATCCTGAATATCTGCCGTGCCGTGTAAGGATGCAAGGTTGATGTTGCCTCTCAAGCGCGCGTATTGGGTCGTGTTTTTCCACAGCAGGTTTTGCGTGGAAAGGGTACCTTCACGGATATTGATTAAACCATTCCACTGATGATTCCCCGCACCGAAGCCGGCCAGTTCCAGTGTGGCGCCGGATGGTGCAAACCATTCCGGCATGCCGGTTTTCGCGGATGGACGGAGGCGGCTGAAATGGCCGCGGATGGCACCATGCCAATTTTTCATTGCATCAGGGAATACGATGCCTGCCTGTGCCAGTTTGGTCAGGTCAATGTGCATATTTTTTACGGCTACGGATTGGATATTTCCCTGTTCGAACATCCATTGAGATTGTGCGGCATGGCTTCTTCCCAGATCCATCTCATGGATTGAAAGCGTTGTTTTGTCCTCGACTGTATCTACATGCGCCTCGACTTTGGCCCGGACACCCATGGGTTTTTTAAATTTCTTGCCATAGAGTAATTGCGCCTGACTGACATCAACCGAGAAATCAATGCCGGTGTGACCGGCATTTGCGACCGCATGTACTTTGGCGCTTAGCGTACCTTTACCATGCAGATCAGGGAGTATTTTATGCGATTTCAACAGGATATTTATAAGCGGAGCCCATGCACCGGATGTGTTTCTGGCATGCGCCTCAAGGTTCCATTGCCGGCCTGATTTTGTGAGCCTGTCCAGCACGATACCATTGTCCGTGTGCGCCGATTGAAGATGAATATCTGCCAGTTCAAAATGTTCAGGATCATGGTATCGCGTTTCTGGCACGGAGATTGTTACATCGGGGACGGTAATATCAGACCACGAAAAATGATGCGAAGCCAGTTTCCCCCTGGCAGACCATTGTCCATCCTTCCATGAGAACGAGGATGTTACATCCAGTGTCCCCTTGACGGGCCAGTGAAGATTGGCCGCTTTCAGAATAAGCGGAATTTCCGCATTGCGGGTATCGATGCCGAAATTACAACCTTCTTTTTGGGTACAGCCACCTGTTATCGCAAACATGGTCTTTCGGCCCAATTGGAGAAACGCATCACGCCAGGTAAATTGCCGGAAGCTTTCCCCGTTTATTTTGCCCCGCCAGATTACGGGAGGCATATGCTTGTGTTTGGCATGAAATGTTGCATCGCCAAAAAGGCTCCAGGAGCTTTTCTTACCGATATCAAACGTCAATGTGGTATCCAGGGTGTCATAAGCACCTAATGGAAGAGGCATTGCAGCCGGATTCCCTGAAAAGGGGTGCAGAGCAACGCGTTTTACCTGAATTTTTCCGAAGACAGCCGGATGGTTTTGCGTGTTGTATCGGATGCGTCCCTGAGAAGCGACATCTCCGCCGGAAAATTTACTCTGCAACTCCCATGTTAGTTCCTGTCCCCTGCTGATCCGGCGGATCATCCCGTCCAGGTTTTGGGCAAGAGTACTGCCGGCGATTTGAATACGCCCCTGGCGGATGCGCATTTTTTTTAATGATGTCGGCAAGGCTATGGGAACAACGTTTTTAATTTGCGGCAGCTTGGGAAGCGTTAGTGTGGGGCGGATGATATCAACTGTTTTGACCTCGGTGTCTCCCTGTAGCAGGCTCCACAGTGACAGGCCCATGCGTATGCTGTCCGCATGTAGATGCCAGGTTTCTTTTCCTCCAATCTCAATATCCTGGATGCGAAGGCTGGCGCCGTGGAGCAGGCTTAAGGATGCTGGCCCGAGCAGGACTTTCTGCCCGGCCCATTGTTGAAATTGTGACTGGATGGAGATGCCGAGCTTGTTCGGATCAAGGCGCAGGAACAGCACAGCAGATGTGATGAGTAGCAGGATCAGGCATGTGGCCAAAGCCTTGCGCCACCAGCGCATCATTAGTGTCCCATGGGGCACTAGAGCAATGTTTTCAGGCGTTGGTTGACGATTCCGGGATTGGCCTTGCCACGACTGGCTTTCATGACCTGCCCGACAAAGAAGCCGAACAGTTTATCCTTGCCGTTGCGATAGGCGGCAAGCTGATCCGGGTTGTCATCCAGCACTTGCCGGATCATCGCATCAATTTCACCTGTGTCCGAGACCTGTTTCAGGCCCTTTTCTTCAATGATGACATCAACATCGTGGCCGGTCTCCAACATGTCGTCCAGTATGTCTTTGGCAATTTTTCCTGAAATGGTGTTGTCCGCCATGCGATCCAGCAGGCAGGCCAGCGCCTCCGGTGAAACGGGGGATGCCATGATTTCACAGCCGGATTCATTGAGGCGGCCAAGCAGTTCGTTAGCCAGCCAGTTGGCACAGCGCTTGGGATCAGCCGGATGTGCAGCAACCAGAGATTCATACCATGCTGCAAGCTCACGCGTTTGGGTCAATACATCCGCATCGTAGGTGGATAAACCATATTCCGTTTCAAAGCGTTTGCGCAGTTGCCCCGGCAATTCCGGCATGCCGGCCCTGATGGCATCCACCTCCTGCTGCGAAATTCTCAGCGGTGGCAAATCAGGTTCAGGGAAATAACGGTAATCGTGCGCCTCTTCCTTGCTGCGCATGGGGCGGGTTTCCCCTTTGACCGAGTCGAACAGGCGGGTTTCCTGTACGACCGCGCCGCCATCCTCGATCAATTCAATCTGACGATTGATTTCATAGTCAATAGCCTGCTTGATGAAGCGGAAGGAATTCATATTCTTGAGCTCGCAGCGTGTGCCAAACGGGGTGCCGGGATGGTGAACGGATACATTGGCATCGCAACGAAACTGTCCCTTTTCCATATTGGCGCCGGAAACGTCAAGGAATAACACCAGTTGATGCAATTGTTTCAGATAAGCGATGGCTTCATCTGCCGAACGCATATCCGGTTCGGAGACAATCTCCATCAGCGGAACGCCGGAACGGTTCAGATCAATATGTGATACGCCGTCCAGTCCTTCATGCATGGATTTCCCGGCATCCTCTTCCATATGAATACGCGTAATGCCGATGCGTTTTTCACCGTTCCCTGCAGGAATATCCAGATACCCGTGTTCGACTATCGGGACCGGAAACTGGGTAATCTGATAACCCTTCGGCAGGTCGGGATAGAAATAGTTTTTGCGATCAAATTTCGATTCCAGATTGATATCGGCGTTAATCGCCAGTCCCGTCAATACGGTTTTCTGTGCTGCTTCCATATTCAGCACCGGGAGCTGTCCCGGCATGCCGAGGCACACCGGACAGGTCTGCGTGTTGGGTTCCGCGCCAAATTCAGTGGAGCAACCACAGAATGCCTTGGTGGCAGTATTCATCTGCACATGAACTTCCAGTCCGATAACCACTTCCCAGCTCATGCGGCGTCTCCTGTTCCTCTTACGGCAAAAGCCGCGGGCGTTCTGGCATGCCACTCCGTGACTGACTCATAGGCACTGGCCGCGGAGAGCAACACATCTTCGCGCCATGCCGGGGCAATCCATTGCAGGCCAACAGGAAGCCCGCTACTTATGCCACAGGGCTGCGACAGTCCCGGCAGACCGGCCAGGTTCAACGCAATGGTAAAGATATCCGATAGATACATGGTCAATGGATCATCGGTTTTTTCTCCGATGCGGAACGCAGGAACCGGTGATGTTGGCGTGGCAATAACATCCACATGTTTAAAAGCATTGATAAAATCCTGCCGTATCAGGGTCCGAACCTGCTGTGCTTTTTTGTAGTAGGCATCGTAATAACCCGACGATAATGCGAATGCACCTGTCAGGATGCGGCGTTTGACCTCGGTGCCAAAACCCTCGTCGCGGCTGCGCGTGTACATATCGAGCAGATCTTCCGGCCTGTCGCAACGGTGACCGAAACGCACCCCGTCATAGCGCGACAGATTGGCGGAAGCCTCCGATGGGGCAATGACATAATAAGCGGCAACGGCATATTCGGTGTGCGGCAGCGAAATATCGACAATTTCCGCCCCCATGACTTCGCATTGTTTCAGGGCTGTTTCGACTGCTGCACGCACTCCGGCATTCATGCCATCGACAAAATACTCAGCAGGTTTGCCGATCTTTATGCCTTTCATATCAATCTGATTACAGGCATCCAGCCAGTTCACATCGGGGGCATTGGCAACGGATGTTGCATCGCCCGAGTCATGCCCGGATATCACCGCGGCTATCATGGCGGCATCCTTAACGCTACGGGTCATCGGTCCGGCCTGATCCAGTGATGAAGCGAAGGCAATGATGCCGCGGCGCGATACGCGTCCGTAGGTTGGCTTGAGCCCGGTAATGCCGCACACCGCAGCAGGCTGGCGGATAGAACCGCCGGTATCAGTGCCAAGCGCCGCCGGCGCAAGGCCACCGGCAACAGCCGAGGCCGAGCCGCCGGAGGAACCTCCGGGGATACAATCCGTATTCCACGGATTGCGGCAGGGGCCGAAAGCGGAGGTCTCGGTAGAGGAGCCCATGGCGAATTCATCCATATTGGTCTTGCCCAGCAATACGGCGCCGGCTTCCTTAAGCTGAGTGATCACATGTGCATCATAGGGGGCGCGGAAGCCCTGCAAAATTTTCGAGCAACACGTGGTCGGCCCATCCTGTGTGCAGAAAATATCTTTTACCGCAATCGGCAGACCTTCCAGGGGTCGCGCATCATGTTTGGCGCGGTGAGCATCAGATGCTTCCGCCTGGGCCAAAACGTGTGTGGGGTCGATATACACAAAGGCATTCAGCGTGCGGTTATGAGCATCAATGCGATGCAGTACGGCCTGGGCAATGTCACGGGCGGAGATTTCTCCGGCATCCAGCCGGTATTTCAAATCAGACAGGGTTGAAAATGGCATTATTCAATCACCTTTGGTACAACGTATAAGCCGGATTCGGTGTCCGGCGCGGAATTTTGCAGCCTCTCGCGGCGATTCGTGTTGGTCACTACATCGGCACGTAGCGGCATGGCTGCATCATGCGGGTGCGCGGTTTCAACTACACCTTTGGTGTTCACCTGTTGTAACTGATCAACATAGCTGAGGATGCTGGAGAGTTGTGGTCCCAGTTCACCCGCCTCTTCATCAGTCAGGCGGATACGTGCCAGCATAGCGACCTTCCGTACATCAATATCCATGCGGTTCACCCCTGTTTTTATCATAAGTTCCACAGCGCAGCGAAGCATAGTCGTAAATTTGGAAAACGGAAGGTTGGTTGGGCCACGAATAATTACGGTTGCTGTTATTGACACCTCCCGAACAGGTTCGTAACGTTCGCGCCTTCTATTCCCCGGTAGCTCAGTTGGTAGAGCGGGTGACTGTTAATCACCTTGTCGCTGGTTCGAGTCCGGCCCGGGGAGCCAGTTTGGATTCCTACAGCATCTTGCTATAGTCTGTATGCCTCATGGTTGCAGGCTATTCCGCCTTCTCCTTCGATCATTGAAGGAGAAAAAGGCGCGCTCTGTCCAGCCCGGAAATTTCTGCGTCCCCCGCTTTGATCTGAACCTCCTGCGGGATCTGTATGCGGCTTTATTTATGTTGTTGTTAGTATAACCTTCAAGCATGTCTTTCCCCTGGATTCCCCATGAATTCATTTCACTTTTACGCTATATGGCGCGTCTGTGGCCGTTGCCGCTATTGTTTGTGCTGGTACAAATTATCATGCGGCTGAGCGGAAACAGTCATCTTCTCGGGCTTCCTCACTGGTTGTCGGTACTGGATTTTATTCTTTTCATGCTGGTATTCGGAT